>CAZUCB010000018.1:0-30889 GCA_964618755.1 uncultured Bacteroides sp.
CGGCATTCTTCGTTAATGTTTTTTTGTTGAATATAATTTTGAGCAGCTCTGATTAAAAACTTTTGTTTTTGCTTGGTAACTGCAATTTCAGGTTCTCCAAAAGCATTGGTAGAACGAGTTTTAACCTCAACTATTACCAAAAACCCATTGTGTCTGGCTATAATATCAATTTCGTCGGAGCCAAAACGCCAATTAGTAGCCATAATTTCATAGCCTTTTTCTTTTAAGAAATTTTCTGCGGCTTTCTCGCCTGCAGCGCCTAATTCATTGTGCTCTGCCATAATTCTTTCTTCATTAACCTAATAAATAGGTGATTAATTTAATTACTGCATAAATAAAAACAAATAAAACGCATATCATTATAATAGAAACATAAGATTTTTTTAAAACTGAAAATTTATTTTTATTATTTTCATCTGAGTCAGCAAATTGCAGTTCTACAGTTTCTCCAATATTCAGCATAAGCTTTCTTCCTAAAATTAAAGCTCGATTATCATCCTGATGTCCAGCAGGAAAATGATAGCAAACAGGATAAGAATATTCTGAAACAGTAGCTGAAATAATCTCTTCAGCAGTTTTTCCGTAAGGGACTGTATTGTCTTTCATTTCCGACATCCCACCAACGATTAAACCAGCAAGGTTGGCTAATTTCCCATTCCGTTTTAAATTCATCATCATTCGATCAATGTGATAAAGATATTCATCCAAATCCTCTATTAATAAGATCTTTCCATCGGTATCGATATCAGAGGCTGTACCAATAAGGCTATATAAAATTGAAAGATTTCCTCCTACCAAAACCCCTTCTGCATTTCCTATCCGATTCAATGGATGAGAATTAATAGTATATTGAATATTATTGTTATTCAAAGCATTTTTTAGAGAAGTCAGCGTTTCGTTTTCGCTTCCATCTTTTGGGAAATTAACAGGCATTGTTGCATGAATAGTTTCAATACCTAATTGCTTTTGAATATGTGAATGCAGCACCGTAACATCGCTATAACCAATAACCCATTTAGGATTTAGTTGAAATTTACTGAAATCAATATTATCGATAATTCTAACTGTTCCATAACCACCACGGGCACAAATTACGGCTTTTATATTTTCATCATCTAATGCCCACTGTAAATCCTCAGTTCTTTCTTGGTCGGAACCAGCAAACTGGTGATTTTCTCTAAATAAATTCCTGCCATAAACTGCATCAAATCCCCATTTGCGAAACTTTTCTATCGCCGGTTTTAGCTCTTCCTGTGAAATTTTTCGAGCAGTAGAAATAATTGCTATTTTATCGCCAGTTTTTAAGGATGGAGGTGTTTGCATGAATATTTACTGGTTATAAAGTTTAAAGTACATAAAGTAAAAAAGCGTTTTTTGGAATTTTAATTGTCAACTACTCATCACTTTCTTCCGAAATTCCTTCAGTTTTTGCTTGTTTATCGTACCAGAGTATTTGACATAAAATATTGTTGATATGCACATTGCTGCGGTTGTTCAAAGAAATAACTGTCATTTTATCCGTTAATTCACGAATAAAATAAGTGCGAAAACCTCTCCACCAACCGTAATGATAAACTTCTTTCTTTTGATCTTCACTAACTCTGATACGCCAACCGAAACCATATTTTTTAGTTTTTCCGTTGTCATCAGGAGAAGGTGTAAATGCTTCAGCCAAAACAGAGGATTTCATCAAACGACATTCGTACAAAGCCTGATCGTACAAATACAAGTCTTCTACACTTGAATACATTCCTTTATCACCTGTTACACCATCCAAATAATCAGGTACTTCTGCTCTCATACCTCCTCTGTTAAAACAGGAAAATCCAATGGCGCTTCCTGGTTTAAAATTCTCATCGGCTTTGCAGTAAATATATGAATTATTCATTTTTAAAGGAGTAAAAATAAATGTTTTCATAAAATCACGAAAAGAAAAACTACTTATTTTTTCAACTATTAAAGCTAATAATGCATAATTGGTATTGCAATAATTAAAATGATGATTGGGAGGAAATACAGGTTTTATATCATTGTTTTTGAACAAAGCAGGAATATCGTTATTGGTTATTATTTTTGTTCTATCCCAATATTTATCAGCTACATAGATATAATTTTGTAATCCAGAACGATGATTCAACAAATTACGAATTGTAATTCCACTTGTGGGGAATTCGGGAATGTATTTTTTTAGATCATCATCATATTCTAATAAACCTTTATCGTGTAAAAACATAATTGCAGTAGCGGTAAACATTTTGGAAACCGAGGCCAATTGAAAAGGAGTATTTACGTTTAAGGTATCTTTGGTTTTAATATTGCTATAGCCAAATGCTCCTGCATATAAAATCCTTCCCTTTTCAGCAACTAATATACTGCCATTAAACAAGCCTTTTTTATATGATGCTTTAACAATACTGTCAATAAAATGCACTTTACGAACATCAGGAACAAAAGAATTAGTAGTTGTTGGAGTGGAGAAATGAGAAAAATTTGTATGTGAAATCGACATTACATTATTCTGCATATCATAATCAGCACCTGCCAACAATGTAATTAATAACACAAACAAACCTCCAAATAAACTATTTCCTTTGCTTTTTTTCTTGTACATTCTACCTGATTTATAATAGTTGAACCCAAATCTTTAATTCTGAAATTCTTTTGTTTTTACATTTAGTTTTGAGATAGCCAAGTTAAACAATAATCAGGGAAAGTTTTTTAAATGAATGTTAAAGTTTTCAACTAATAATTCTTAATAAAGAAGAAAGGTTTTATTTTAATTTTCATGCAAAAGTAAAGGTATAAATAATTATTTTTGCATAACATATATATTATAATTATGAATTGGAACGAAATCATATTTTTTTCAGGTTTTATAGCATTTATACTACTTATGCTTTTTGTCGATTTGGTATTAGTTGGAAAGAAAAGTCATGTAGTTTCATTCAAAGAATCTATCACATGGACTGTTGTTTGGGTGAGTATTTCATTGATTTTCTATATGATTATACGAACTCATGGCGAATGGATTCACGGCATTGATTCTATTGAAAAACTTAATCATATTATTAAAATTCATGATCATCCAATTAATATTGATGGCTTGGATTTTGAATCGGCTTTATCAGTTTACCGCAACAACCTTTCGCTTGAATATTTAACGGGTTATCTTATTGAATATGCTTTATCTGTGGATAATGTTTTTGTAATGATACTTATTTTCATTTCTTTTGGAGTTCAGCAAAAATATTACAAAAGAGTATTATTTTGGGGAATTATTGGTGCAATTGTAATGCGATTTGTATTTATCTTTCTTAGCTCTGCCTTAATTCAGGAGTTTGCATGGATACTCTATTTGTTTGGTTTATTGCTCATTTTTACTGGAATTAAAATGTTTCTTACCCGCAATAAAGAAGAAAAAATGGATGCCGATAAGCATCCTATCGTAAAATTCGCTTCCAAGCACTTTTCTGTTTATCCTCGTTATGTTCAGCAGCATTTTATAGTTAGAAAGAACGGAAAAAATTTTATTACGCCTTTATTTATCGTTCTTTTAGTAATTGAATTTACTGATGTTATTTTTGCCGTTGATTCAGTGCCCGCTATTTTTTCGATAACAAAAGACCCATACATTGTTTTCTTTAGTAATATTTTTGCCATTATAGGTTTACGTTCGCTATTTTTCTTGCTAAGTAACGTGATGAACAAATTCAGATTTTTGAAAGTTGGATTAGCAGTACTTCTTACATTTATTGGATTCAAAATGATATTTCATCATTGGCTAAAAGAAATAGGTTTTACAACGGCTCATTCATTATATGTTGTTTTGGCTATACTTATTGTCAGTGTTTTGGCATCTTTGTTGGTTCCAGAGAAAGCGGGAAGTGAAAATTAGAATTTATACAGCCCAAGAATACAATAATTCAAAAACATATTAACCAATGAAAAAATATCTTATTATTGCAGTTTTGAGCATTATTGCTTTAACAGCTTGTAACAAAGGTAAAATTTACGAAAAACGTCAGCAATTTGACAACTATACTTGGAATCGTTTTAAACCTTTGTTTTTTGAAGTTCCTATAAAAGATAGGGAAAAAGAATACAATGTTTATTTAACACTAAGACACATAACTCAATATCCCTATGATGATTTAAAAATAAATCTTACCATTTATTCTCCAACAGGTGAAGAACGAACTACTATGCACACTTTTTTAGTAAAAGATAAAAGTGGCAAGTTTTTAGGTGCTGGTGCTGGTGATTTATGGGATCTTAAATTATTGGTAAAAGGAAAATATTATTTTAATGAGGAAGGAAAGTATAAATTTCAAATTGACAACCTGATGGATTATTATGATATTGTTGGGCTAGCAGATTTGGGAATTTTGATAGAAAAAACAAATAAATAAAATACTAATTATTAATTGTTTATGATTAATGTTGAGTCAAAAGCAATGAGTTTATTTATAACTTAATATCCTTCTGTGAATCCTAAACATAAGTATCTGACTCACCTAAAGTCTATATTAAAGACTTTGCCTGAAAAGCCAGGTATTTATCAATATTTTGATGAGAAAGCTACTATTATTTATATTGGGAAAGCAAAAAACTTAAAAAAGAGAGTTTCTTCTTATTTCAACAAAGACACTTTTGAAAATGGGAAATTAGCAGTTTTGGTTCGTAAAATTGCCGATATTCGATTTATGATTGTTGATACAGAGTTAGATGCATTATTACTCGAAAACAACCTCATAAAAAAATATCAACCTCGCTACAATGTGATGTTGAAAGATGACAAAACCTATCCTTGGATTTGTATTAAAAATGAAGAATATCCCAGAATTTTCCCCACACGCCATATTATTAAAGATGGTTCTCAATATTTTGGACCGTATGCTTCGGTAAGAATGATGAATACGTTGCTGGAACTGATTAGGCAACTTTATCAAATAAGAAATTGTAAACTTAATTTATCAGATTCCAATATCAATAGCGGAAAGTACAAGGTTTGCTTAGAGTATCATATCAAGAACTGCAAAGGTCCTTGCGAAGGATTTCAAACTACTGAAGAATACAATCAAACCATTGGCGAGATAAAAGAAATTATTAAAGGCAATATTTCCAATGTGTTGAAACAACTAAAAGATTTGATGATGCATTATGCCGAAAATCTTGAATTTGAAAAGGCGCAAATTATCAAATTGAAAATGGATCATCTCGAAAATTACAAGAGCAAATCTACTATAGTTAACCCTGCAATTGATAATGTTGATGTTTTTTCAATAGTTACTGACGAGAATACAGGCTTTGTTAATTTCTTAAAAGTAATTGACGGAGCTATTGTTCAAACCCATACAGTAGAATTAAAGAAGAAATTAGATGAAACACCCGAAGAACTACTTTGTATCGCCATTATAGATTTGCGTCAACGGTTCAACAGTGCTTCAAGAGAGATAATTATTCCTTTTGCGCTTGATATTGATTTGCAGAAAACAATATTAACGGTTCCGCAACGTGGCGATAAAAAACAACTGCTCGATCTATCGGAACGAAATGCTAAATTCTATAAGCTTGAAAAGCAAAAACAAAAGGATTTGATAGATCCAGAAAGACATTCAAAACGAATTTTAAACCAGATGATGAAAGACCTTCGCTTGAACGAAATTCCTTCACACATCGAATGTTTTGACAATTCAAATATACAAGGAAGTTTCCCTGTTGCTGCTATGGTTGTGTTTAAAAATGCAAAAGCTGATAAAAAAGAATATCGCCATTTTAATATCAAAACTGTAGAAGGCCCTAATGACTTTGCTTCTATGGAAGAAGTAATTTATCGTCGTTACAAGCGATTGATAGAGGAGGAGAAGTCGTTGCCTCAGTTGATTATAGTAGATGGTGGAAAAGGACAATTAAGTTCTGCCTTGAAAAGTTTAGATAATTTAGGATTAAGAGGGAAAATTAGTATTATCGGCATCGCAAAAAAGTTAGAAGAAATTTATTATCCCAACGATTCTATTCCTATGTATTTGGATAAGAAATCGGAAACTTTAAAAATTATCCAACAACTACGTGACGAAGCACATCGTTTTGGAATTACACATCATCGGAGCAAACGACAAAAAGCTACTATAAAATCAATACTTACTGATATTGAAGGCATAGGTTTTGCTACAGCACAAGCATTGCTTCGTAAATTCAAGTCGGTAAAGAATATTCAGAAAGCTGATTTGGAAGAAATTCAAAAAGTTGTTGGAAAAGCAAAGGCAGAGATTATTCAAAACCACTTTTTGAAAGAAGCATAAAAAAGTCCTGTAAATATTTAATTTGCAGGACTTTTCTCATCTTTTACATTTTTAACTTTAATATTTTTCGATACTGAATTTAGAAATCGCAGCATCAATTTTAATATATATTTTGTTTGCAGCCTTATCGAAATCTGCAGTATGGTAAACACCATTTGTTTTTGTAAAACCATCAAAATTCAAACTCGATAAAACATTATCGCCTTCAAATTCGCAGCCTGATTCTTTTGGAATTAAAACTTTTATTGAAGAAGCTCCTGCTTCAATCTTAATATTTACATTTGTTTGTTTGTTTCCTATTTTAAGTTCAATATTAGATGCACCTCCATCAAAATCAATGTTTCTAATTTTGAATTCAGATAAATTAAAGTTGACATTGGATGCACCTGCTTCAAGATCTAAATCCCAGATAGGATTAGGATTCAGTGCAATTTTTGTTTTATTTCCTTTTTGATTGTTGCTCATTTTAACAACATTGTTTTCGATTCCAATTTCAACTACTTTCATACTATCGTTGGTAGAAGTATTCAAATTATAATCACCAATATTACCCGAACTTTCAAACGAAATGAGTTTATTGGTAGTTCCAGCAATATTAAAATCACCTGCCACTGCATCTAATTGCAACACTGCCATTGTAATGGTAGAATCGTAGTTTTCTTCCATTTTTTGTTCTTTCCAGTTTGTTTTTTCATCAGAGTATTTCCAATTCCAACAAAAAGAGTCGTTGCATTGATAATAATTGATAAGAAATATACCAACTATCAACGTAAGCAAGGATAATATAAATTTAATATAATCTTTAACCGGTATGATTGAAATGCCCCATATTACCAATAAAAGAGGCCAGAGTTGCATAATAGCAAACCAATTAAAATGGACAATGTCCATGTTTTTCAAAATAATCATTATTCCGATGGCAATCAATACGATGCCCCAAAATATATTTTTGTATTTCATAATTAATATGATTTAAGTTGTTTATTAACAATTATCATTTTTTTCTTTCTTCCCTATATTTCTCAATAATACTGTAATCCCTACAACAATAAGAATAACTGGCCATAAATCTCCAAAATCAATATTGGGAACAAAACGTGCTACTAAAAATAATATACCTAAGGTTATCAGGATTAGACCTCCTGTTAAATTGCCATGACGGTTTCTTTTTTCTTTTTTTGGTTCAAATTGATTTTCCATGTTTGATGTTGAATTATTATTTGTTGTTTCTGAATTTGTTGTATCTGCTGTTTCTGATGATTTTGTTTCAAATGTAAGAATGGATGATTCGGGGATTACAATCCAAAGGATAATGTAAATAAGTAAACCACCACCACCACATAAAGCTGTTAATACAAATAAAATTCTGATAATTACAGGATCAATGTTAAAATGTTCGGCTAAACCACCTGCAACACCAGCTATTTTTCTATTATTAAAACTTCGGTATAAGGTTTTTTCTTGTGTCATTTTTTCTGGATAAATAATTTTTATTGAAATATTTGTGGTTTTTCCGGCATCATAATCCAGAGTACAAGGTAAACAATAAATCCTGCTCCAAAAATGGCTGTTAATACAAATAGTATTCTTACAAGCACAGGGTCAATAACAAAATACTCAGCAACTCCGCCACATACACCAGCAATTACTCTGTTTACATTACTTCTTAATAATCTTTTCGGTTCCATATAGATAATTTTTAAGGTTTGACGTATCAACTTATTTGAAGGTTACAAATTTAGCCCTTTAAAAATGAAAAAGATGAAAAATTTATAAATTTTCTTTTGGTATTTTGTTCGAATTTGATAAAAATTTCAAGTCCTATAAGGGCGACACATAAAAAAATGTTGCTTGTAGTATGGTTTTAAATGATTTGTTTTATTTTTGTTGGGTAGTAATAAAAATAAATATGTATTTTTGAATAAAGTTATGCCTGTTTTTATTTAATATATTCTTAAACAAAAATTCGAGTTTTATCATTCAACGATGATTTTTATTATAAATGCACACAAGCTAAGAATAAAATAAATTTTTACAATATGGAAGCACCCATTACAAAACAAACACATTTCAAACAGTCCATCGGATTGTTTGGAGCCATAGCTATTGTTGTAGGGTCAATGATAGGATCGGGGATATTTATTGTAAGTGCCGATATATCGCGAACGCTTGGTTCGCCTTTTTATGTATTGCTTACATGGTTAATTACAGGAGTTATTACTATTATAGCAGCCCTGAGTTATGGCGAATTGGCAGCCATGATGCCCAAAGCCGGCGGGCAATATGTATATCTTAAAGAAGCTTTTAATCCTTTTATTGGTTTTCTCTATGGCTGGACGTTTTTCCTCGTAATACAAACGGGTACCATTGCTGCGGTAGCTGTGGCTTTTGCCAAATACACCGGAGTTGTAATCCCTTTCTTTAGCGAAAACAATATTTTGCTCGATGTAGGTTTTATCAAAATATCAGCCGCACAGCTATTGGCTATTTTTAGCCTTATCGTGCTTACAATGATTAATTACAGAGGAATTAAAAATGGCAAAATCATACAATTAAGTTTTACCATTACCAAAATTATTGCGATTGCAGGGCTTATCATACTTGGGTTTATTATTGCATCGGGCAGCAGTTTTTGGTCGCTCAATTTCAGCGATATGTGGACGGTAAAAACCACGCTTGTTGAAAACAGTAAAATTATTTCGATTACCGAAATAAGTGGAATTGCTGTATTGACAGCTATTGGTGTTGCCATGGTAGGGAGTGTGTTTTCGAGTGATGCATGGAACAACGTAACATTTATTGCAGGCGAAATAAAAAATCCCAAGCGAAACATTCCCCTCAGTTTGTTTTGGGGCGTGTTGATAGTTACCATTATATATATATTAGCTAATCTTGTATATATTAATCTCCTTCCGGTTCAGGGAAGTCCAGAAGCATCGGATGTTATTGGCAGAGGCATACAATTTGCATCTTCCGACCGCGTAGGAGTGGCAGCGGCAAGTAGAATATTTGGAAGTTCAGCCGCATTTATAATGGCTGTTTTGATAATGGTATCAACTTTTGGTTGTAATAATGGCCTAATATTGTCGGGTGCAAGGGTATATTATGCCATGGGCAACGATGGTCTCTTTTTTAAGAAAGTTGCCAAATTAAATAAGTATTCGGTACCAGGAGTTGCATTGATAATACAATGTATTTGGGCAAGTATGTTGTGCTTATCGGGCAAGTACAATGATTTGTTAGACTATGTGGTATTTGCTGTTTTATTGTTTTATATTTTAACGATAATAGGTTTGTTTATTTTAAGAATAAAAAAACCTGAAATCCCCAGACCGTATAAAGCATTCGGATATCCTGTTTTACCGGCAATTTATATTTTTCTTGCCTTGGCTTTATGTGTAGATTTGCTCATATACAAACCAAACTATACCTGGCCCGGAATTATAATCGTTCTGATTGGCATTCCCGTTTACTTTATTATGAAAAAAAATAAAATCTAAGAATATTGTAATTATTCAGACCGTTTTTATTTTAATAAGTAATATTTTACAACATCTTACTACGAAGCGAGGATTGACCTAAAACAATTTACGCTACAAAACAAGCATACAAAATTGCGCAGGAAATTTAAAAAGCGTAGTTTTGAAAGTCCTCTCCTTTGGAGAGGATTTAGGTGAGGTCAGTCTTGAATTTTTGTAACTTTTTGTTCAAGCAAAAAGTTAAATAGCAATAAGTTGCAATTTATTTCTAAAACATAAACGATAGTTATAAAGAGAGAAAATAAAAAAAATCAAACAGACTTACACATTTCTGTCTCCAGAAAAATAGCTTGTATTTCACTTCTAACTGACAAAATATATTTATACAAATATTCTTATTTGCCAATACAAGCATTCCTATCGGAAAATTAAAAAACTTGATATCTGTCTTTAACAAATAAAAAAAACTCCATCGTTTTGAAGATGGAGTTTTTTATTATTGATTTTAAAACTTTTAATTTTATAAGCAAGGATTAGTACATACCACCCATACCGCCTGGCATTCCGCCACCCATTGGAGGTGCTGGTGTTTCTTCTTTAATCTCTGCTAAAACACATTCGGTAGTTAATAACATACCCGAAATAGAAGCTGCATTTTCTAATGCAATTCTTGCTACTTTAGTTGGGTCGATAACACCTGATGCATATAAGTTTTCGTAAACATCAGTTCTTGCATTGAAACCAAAATCGCCTTTACCTTCTTTTACTTTCTGAACTACCACTGAACCTTCCAAACCTGCATTAGCAACAATCTGACGCAATGGTTCTTCTAGAGCTCTTAAGATAATTGCAATACCAGTATTTTCGTCTTCGTTATCGCCTTTTAATTTAGAAATAGCAGCAATAGCTCTGATATAACCAATACCACCACCAGGGATGATACCTTCTTCGATAGCAGCACGTGTTGCGTGTAAAGCGTCGTCGAAACGGTCTTTCTTTTCTTTCATTTCAATTTCGCTGGCAGCACCTACATAAATAACAGCAACACCACCGGCTAATTTAGCCAAACGTTCCTGTAATTTTTCGCGGTCGTAATCAGAAGTAGTTTTTTCAACCTGAACTTTAATTTGGTTGATGCGTGATTCGATATTTGATTTTTCACCTTTTCCGCTAACAATAGTAGTATTGTCTTTGTCAACTGTGATTTTTTCGGCTTGTCCTAAGTAAGATAAATCAGCATCTTCTAATTTGTAGCCTTTTTCTTCAGAAATAACAATACCACCGGTTAAGATAGCAATGTCTTCCAACATTTCTTTACGTCTGTCGCCAAAACCAGGAGCTTTAACAGCTGCAATTTTTAATGAGCCTCTCAAACGGTTTACTACCAATGTAGCCAATGCTTCACCATCAACATCTTCAGCAACTATCAATAACGGACGACTTGTTTGTACAACTTTTTCTAAAATAGGAAGAAAATCTTTCATATTGGAGATTTTCTTGTCGTAAATCAAAATGTAAGGCATTTCGAAAACGGTTTCCATTTTATCGGTATCAGTTACAAAATAAGGAGAAATATAACCTCTATCGAATTGCATACCTTCTACTACTTTTACAGTAGTTTCAATGCCTTTAGCTTCTTCGATAGTGATAACACCTTCTTTTTTTACTTTGCTCATTGCTTCAGCAATCATTTTTCCGATAAAAGAATCGTTGTTAGCTGAAATAGTAGCTACTTGTTCAATCTTTTCGTTGCTATCGCCAATCGCTTTCGATTGTTTTTTAAGGTCAGCAACAACTGCAATTACTGCTTTGTCGATACCGCGTTTCAAATCCATTGGATTGGCACCAGCAGTAACATTTTTTAAACCTGTAGTAATGATAGACTGAGCTAAAACAGTAGCAGTAGTGGTTCCGTCACCAGCTAAATCAGCTGTTTTAGAAGCTACTTCTTTTACCATTTGAGCACCCATGTTTTCAACGGTGTCTTTTAATTCAATTTCTTTTGCAACAGTAACACCATCTTTGGTAATTGCAGGTGAACCAAATTTTTTATCGATAATAACGTTACGACCTTTAGGTCCAAGTGTTACTTTTACTGCATTTGATAATGCATCCACGCCTTTTTTTAATGATTCGCGAGCTTCCCAGTTGAAAATTATATCTTTTGCCATAATTTTAATACTTAAATATGTTGATTTATAAATTTTGTTAATTAAACGATTGCGTAAATATCAGCTTCTTTCATGATAAGATATTCTTTTCCTTCGATAGTAATTTCAGTACCTGCATATTTACCATATAAAACATTATCGCCAACTTTAACTGTCATTGGTTCATCTTTTTTACCGTTGCCAACTGCAACTATAATACCTTTTTGTGGTTTTTCTTTAGCTGTATCAGGAATAATAATTCCACCTGATGTTTTTTGTTCAGCAGCAGCAGCTTCTACAATAACTCTATCTGCTAATGGTTTAATGTTTAATTTTGCCATAATACTTTATGATTATTTGTTATACAATATGATTTTATTTTTTACGAATTGGTATTAACATTTTTTGTGCCATTCTTCTTTTAAGTGAAAAACATGACAAAATGTCTGATTAAAAAAAAGTATTGATAAAAAAAATGTCAGAAATGTATAACACTCTGACATTTTAAATTATTTTTTTTGATAACTTATTTTACAGGTGCTTGTTCTTTTGGTTGTTCTTGAGCAGGTTGCTGCTGAGCAGGAGCTTTAGCTGCATTAACTGGAGCTGCTGCATTTTCTGTAGATAATTCAGTTTTTAATGCACCTTCTTGATTGTTGCGAGGAATAGCAAATACAGAAACTAAACTTAAGAAAAGCAAAACAACTGCTAAAGTCCAAGTGGCTCTTTCTAAGAAATCGGCTGTTTTTCTAACACCCATAATTTGATTAGAAGAAGCAAAGTTAGAAGCCAATCCACCACCTTTTGAATTTTGAACCAAAACTATTAAGCCTATTAAGACACAAGTAATAAGTATCAATACTGAGATAAAAACGTAAATTCCCATTATGTTTATTGTTTATTGTTGATTACTAATATTTTTCAATTTTTTAATTTGGCTTGCAAAGGAACTACTTTTTTCGGGATTTTCCAAACTTAATTTTTCATAAATTTTTATAGCCTTTTTGTAATACCCCTGTTTTTCATATACCATAGCAAGTGTTTCGCTTACAATATCATCATTTTCTTCAAGACTATTTTTTTCGATATCTGGCGAAAATTCTTTATCGGGAGAAGGCGTATTGATTTTGGGTTTTTCTTTTAAAAATTTATCAATAATTATCTCTTTTTCGGTATTGTTGGGTTTTACATCAATGTTTTCATCAGCAATTACTTCTAATTCATTTTTTTCTGAATCAGTTTCTTTTATTATTTCTTTGCTAATAGCAGGAACACTAAATAGGCTGATTAATTCTTTTAATTTTTTACGATTCGGAGTACAGGCGGCTGCAATTGACAATTGCTTTTCAAAATCAGTATGCTTGCTTTTTAAATAATTCAGGGTTAAAAGTACTTGCAAGCTTTGACAAAAGGGATATTTTGCTGTCATTTCAATCACCTCCGAAATACTTTTTTTGCTTAACTTTTCAGGAGATTCTAAGAATTTTATATAACTTTCTTTGGTCATAATACTAAATCTTAATTGTTATTTACCAATTAACCACAGCTTTATTAAAAACATCATCTACCAATTCTTTATTTATCTGGTCAATTAAATCGTTTTCTATTGAAGATAAATTTTTCTGACTATCGTAGTCTCTGTACCTGGAAAAGGATGTTTCAAAATCCTGTTTTTCGTTTTTTGAATTGGTAAATCTTACTTTTATTGTAATGGTTAACCTGTTTAATGCTGCTTGCTGATTGGCTTGTACTGCAATAGCCTGGATAGAATAATCAGTAATTTCGCCTTCGATATTCAAATCGCCATTGTTTTTAACTACATTCAGGTTAGTTTGAGCAGCAAACTTATCTCGCAAAGCAAGTGTAAATGTTTGGCTCAATGTAGGCTGAACCAATGGTGCATTATTGGGAAATTGTATTATTGAAATAGATTTTACATCAGGTGATATAGATGCACCTGTGAAAGAGTAAAATCCACATCCGTTTAATGATAAAAGTAATAAACTGATGGATACTATTTTTATAAGTTTATGCATTGTTTTTCTGATAATTGGGGTTTTATTAAATATCTATTTCAAATTCTTTTAATTTCCTATAAAGCGTTCTTTCGGAAATACCTAATTCTGCAGCAGCTTTTCTTCGTTTGCCTTTGTATTTCTCAACAGCCTTCTTTATCAAATCCATTTCCTTTTTTTGTAATGATAGTATTTCTTCAACTTCTATGATGTTTTTAACGGGTTCATGAACAGTTTTATCATTATAAGTATGTTGAATTTCAAATTCTTTTTCTTCGTCAATAATAGAATCAAAGTCAGGGTTGTATTTATCAACAAAAGAATTCTTTTGTTGATTAATATTTACATTGATACCTGTTGTTTGCAATATATTGGCAATAATTTTTTTTAAATCATGAATGTCTTTTTTCATATCGAAAAGAACTTTGTACAATAGTTCTCTTTCCGAAAAGCCTTGTGCGGCATCTGATTTATCGAGCAGAACCGGAAGATCGCGATAAGTGGATTCGGGTAAATATTTTACGAGTGTTTCTAATGTTACATCCCTATTTCGTTCAATAATAGATATTTGTTCTGTAATATTTTTTAACTGACGAACATTGCCTTGCCAATGATAATTCATAAGATATTGGCGAGCCTGATCGGTAAGCTGAAGTGACGGCATGCGATATTTTTCAGCGAAATCAGCAGCAAATCGCCTGAATAATAAATCTATATCCTGTTTTCTTTCCTTTAGCGAAGGAACGGAAATTGGAACCGAATTGAGTCGATAATATAAATCTTCTCTGAATTTCCCTTTTTGAATCGCATCAAGAATGTTAACATTGGTTGCGGCTACTACCCTAACATTGGTTTTTATGGCTTTTGATGATCCAACTTTCATAAATTCCTTTGATTCGAGAACTCTAAGCAAACGAACTTGCGTGGAAAGAGGCAATTCTGCTACTTCATCCAAAAAAATAGTGCCGTTATTAGCAACTTCAAAATAGCCTTTGCGGGCTTCATGGGCATCGGTAAACGATCCTTTTTCGTGTCCGAATAATTCTGAGTCAATGGTTCCTTCGGGTATTGCACCACAGTTGATGGCAATATAGGGTCCATGTTTTCGGGCACTTAACTGATGGATAATTTTAGGAAACACTTCCTTTCCAACTCCACTTTCACCAGTAATCAAAACTGTAATATCAGTAGGAGCTACCTGACAAGCTATTTCAATGGCTCTGTCGAGTAATGCTGAGTTTCCTATAATTTCAAAGCGTTGTTTAACTGACTGAATATTCATTTTTATTAATTTTCAATGGTATAATAAAATACGTATGACTAAAAAGAGTGTGTAAAATTAATACATTTTACAGAAAGTGTGACAAATTGTCATGTTTTTTTTGATATTTTAACCATTGATAGTAGATATTTTTAAAATATTTTCAAACATTGTTTGATTTTCTCTTTTGCTTTTTGTTTAAAATACTTAATATTGCATTCGTCTAACTTTCAGTAAAAATACTTGAATTTCTTTTTATATAAAAAACCAGACAATACTATGAATGATTTGAATATTACAATTATACAAAGCGATTTAATGTGGGAAAACCCTACTCAGAATTTAGCTAATTTTGACATAAAGCTGGCTGATATCAATGAAAATCCTGATGTCATTATTTTGCCCGAAATGTTTAACACAGCATTTTCTATTAATCCTGTTAAATGTGCCGAAACCATGACCGGAACTACGGTTAATTGGATGAAAAACAAAGCCAAAGAAAAAGCTTGTGTTATTACCGGAAGTTTGCTGATTAAAGAAGATGAAAAATATTTCAATCGCCTGATATGGATGCAAGCCGATGGTAATTATTTTACATACGACAAACGTCATCTTTTCAGGATGAGCGATGAATTCAGGATTTTTAACGGAGGCAATCAACGTACAATCGTTGAACTTAAAGGCTGGAAAATCAATCTTAATATCTGTTACGACTTAAGATTCCCTGTTTGGAGCAGAAATACTTACAAAGATGGAAACTACGAATACGATTTGATGATTTATGTTGCCAACTGGCCTGCCAGTCGTTCATTTATCTGGCAAACCTTATTAAAAGCCAGAGCTATCGAAAACCAAGCATACATAATTGGTGTAAATAGGATAGGGAAGGACGCTTTTGGAACGACCCATTCAGGCGACTCCATGATAATTGATCCTATTGGAAATGTAATATTACAAGCCGAAGCATCCAAGGAAGCAACACATACCATTGATATATCCAAAGATTTTATTACAGATTTCAGAAGTAAATTTACCGTTGGTTTGGATTGGGATGAATTTGAGGTAAAGGAATGATTTGTTAAGTTATAATCCGGAAATATTTCTTTTCAATCTGTCATATCCTGTTCTTTCCAAGGCAGTATTTTTAAAAAGCTTATTAAAATCAGGTTTCGACAATTGTTGCCAATCTTGTTTGCGCATTTTTGTAAGGGCTTCGGTAGGTTGTAAATCAATATCTTGAGTTGGTTTTGCAAATCGCAGATTCCAGGGACAAACATCCTGGCAAATATCACAACCAAAAATCCAATGATTCTGGCTTTGTTTATTATCAGCAGTTAATTCATTTTTATATTCAATGCTAAGATACGACAAACATTTTCGGGCATCTAACTGATAAGGAGCTTGAATGGCATGAGTCGGGCAAGCTTCAATACATCGGGTGCAGTTGCCACAATGGTCTTTAATTGGAGTATCATAACTTAATTCTATATCGCAAATAATTTCGCCAATCAAAAAAAAGGAACCCATTTTTTGGGTAATCAGGCAGGTGTTTTTACCAATCCATCCCAATCCACTTCGTTGAGCCCATACTTTATCCATTACCGGTGCCGAATCGCAAAATGCACGGGAAGTTGATTCAGGAAATTCCAGCTGAATCAATTCAATGATTTTATTTAACCTTGATTTAATTAAATTATGATAATCCTTGCCATAAGCGTATTTGGCAATTTTGTAATTATCAGTTTCTTCTATTTTATTGGAAGGAAAATAATTGAGCAAAACACTAATAACTGATTTTGCATTTTCTATCAACAAATCGGGCTGTGTTCGCTTTTCGAAATAGTTTTCCATGTATTGCATTTCGCCATGAAAGTCATTTTCGAGCCATCTTTTTAAATAAGCGGCTTCTTTTTCAATCGGACGAATAGCAGAAATTCCACAGTAATTAAATCCTAATTCTATGGCTTTTTGTTTTATCTTTTCCGATATTTTTAAAAGCATTGTTTAGTAGTTAGTATTGAAATGAAACCTTTTTCAGTAACATAAATTGCTTGCCCGAATATTTGCAAAAAAATTTTGAGAATTCAGAAATTTATTCAAAACCTCATCGCAATAGTAAATAGCAAGAACCTAATGCAAAGATAAGTATTAAATTTTAGATAAAAACCACTTAATGAGCGTTTGAAAACATCGTATAATTTTGCAAGCCTATCTGTAAAACAAATTATAGCAAGCTGAATATTATTACTATATGACAGGCAATTAAAATCGGGTTCATTTTGTTTAAAAGAATTTTGAAAATTGCTCATTAAAAAAAATATTTTACTTAATTTTATCGAAGTATTTTTAACAAAAAAAACCATAAGGTTTTTTTAAATTTTCATCGTTTTCTTTTAAAAACTTAATGTTTATGGATAAGGCTATTATAGTGGAAAACATTGCTCGTCAGCTCGAGTTAATTGTAGAACAAAATAATAATATCGGAAAATATACCGGAAAAATTCCACAAATTGACATGGATATTATTAAAGCAAATATTCGCAAGTTCTATGAACAATATTGTGAACTTGAAAAAATTAATTTGCTGCTAACTGTTGATAAAGCAAAAGAAAAACAAGAAGAAATTCCGGCTGTAATTGATGAAATTAAAGAAACTGCCGAAAATCCACTGCTTATCGTACATGAAAAACCCATCATCGAAGAAAAGACAATTATTATAGAGCAACCACAATCAGTTATTGTTGATGAAAACGTTGAAGTTATCTTTGCGCCGGAACCAAAAGCAATTATCGAAGAAAAAGCCCATAATATCATAGAAGAACCGATTCGGGAAGAAAAACCTGTACAGCCACCAATGCTTGAAACTCATATTGATTTATTTGGAAGCACCACAACCATTGCAGATAAATATAAAGACGATACAAAATCATTGAACGAAAGAATGCAAAAAAATAAAATCGATAAAAGCATCAGTTCAAGAATGCAACGCAATGCTATTAAAGACTTAAAAGCTGCAATTGGTATCAACGAAAAATTCCTTTTTATCAACGAATTGTTTAAAGGAAATATGAAAGAATACAATGATTCTATTTTTAAATTGAATGAATATAAATCTCTTGAAGAAGCTGTACAATTTCTTGATGAGTTAAAAGAAAAACACAAATGGGATAGTGATATGGTTGCCTATCTAACATTAAATGATTTTGTTGAAAGAAAACACATATAAAATGCCTGAAGGAAAACTATTTATTTTTTCGGCACCATCGGGAGCGGGTAAAACAACTATTGTTAAAAATTTATTGGCAATTAACCCCTTACTTGAATTCTCTATTTCTGCAACCAGCCGTGTTATGCGCGAAGGAGAAATAAACGGGAAAGACTATTATTTCATATCAGCCGACGAATTCCGGACAAAAATTAATAACAACGAATTTCTGGAATGGGAAGAAGTATATAAAGATCAATACTATGGAACCTTAAAGTCGGAATTGGAAAGAATCTGGACTAAAGCCCATCATGTTATTTTTGATGTAGATGTAGTGGGGGGGCTGAATATCAAAAATGCTTATCCCGAAAGAGCTTTATCGGTTTTTGTGATGCCACCTACGCCCGAAACACTGAAAGATAGGTTGCTAAACAGAAGCACAGAAACAGAAGATAGTCTTAGAAAAAGATTGGAAAAAGCCCATTGGGAACTTGGTTTTGCTGATAAATTCGATATTGTTTTAATTAACGATAGATTGGAAGATTCTGTAAAAAAAGCTGTTGAAATGGTTGAAACTTTTATACTAAAATAAATCTACATGCAGAAAAAAACAGGTTTGTATTTTGGTTCTTTCAATCCTATCCATATCGGACATTTGATAATTGCAAATCAAATGCTTGCAAATTCTGATTTGGATGAAATTTGGTTCGTTATATCTCCACAAAATCCACTCAAAGAAAAAGCAAGTTTATTGGAAGATTATCACCGCTTAGCTATGGTTAAGATTGCCATAGACGATAATCCTCATTTCAAGGCTTGTGATATTGAATTTAAACTTCCACAACCTTCTTATACTATACATACTCTGGTAAATCTAGAAGAAATATATCCTCAACGACAATTTTGCCTTATCATTGGTTCCGACAACCTCAACAATTTTCATAAATGGTTTAATTATGAGGAAATACTCAATCGGTATCAACTATTAGTATATCCCCGTCCGGGTTTTGATGGTGGCACATTTGCCACTCATCATTCAGTAAAATGGGTCGCATCCCCATTGATGGAAATATCTTCGAGTTATATCCGTAATGCAATAAAGCATGGTAAATCTATGAAATATTTACTTCCCGAAAAAGTGCTTACATATATTACTGAAATGCACTTTTACGAAAAATAAAATACGAATGCTAAAAATAGGAAACATTCTTATTCCCAATTTCCCGCTTTTACTGGCTCCAATGGAGGATATTACAGATCCGCCTTTCAGGGCTTTGTGCAAGCGGTTCGGAGCTGATATAATGATTACCGAATTTATTTCTTCGGAAGGCTTGATTCGGGATGTTACGAAAAGTCTTGAGAAACTTGATTTTGATGAAACAGAAAGACCCGTTGGTATTCAGATTTTTGGTCATAACCTGGAAGCAATGTGCCGAGCTACTGAAGTAGCCGAAGAAGCCAATCCCGATTTTATTGACATCAACTGGGGTTGTCCTGTTAAAAAAGTTGCTTCTAAAGGTGCTGGTTCAGGCATCTTAAACGACATTCCTAAAATGGTGAAAATTACCGAAGCCATTGTGAAATCAACACATTTACCGGTTACTGTAAAAACCCGTTTGGGCTGGGACGAACAGAGCAAACCCATAGTCGAAATAGCTGAAAGATTACAAGATGTCGGCATACAAGCTATCAGTATTCATGGAAGAACCAAGGCACAATTATATCATGGCGAAGCCGACTGGACATTGATAGGTGAAGTTAAACAAAACCCCCGTATGAAAATTCCGGTTTTTGGAAATGGCGATATTAACAGTCCTCAAAAAGCCAAAGAAATGTTGAAATTTGGTACTGATGGTTTGATGATCGGACGAGCATGCATAGGAAACCCATGGATATTTAAAGAAATAAAATATTTTTTTGAAACAGGGAATTTATTATCCCCACTAGACATGAGTGAAAAAGTAGCTGTTTGTAAAGAACATATCATCAGATCTGTTGAATGGAAAGGCGAAAAAATAGGCATTTTCGAAATGCGAAAACACTATTCCGGTTATTTTAAAAACATTCCCGACTTTAAACCATATCGGATGAAATTAGTAACCAGCACCTCTGTTGATGAAATTTTTGAAGTATTAGAAAAAGTTGCTCACATTTAATGCAGAAAAAATCTATTTTTGCGATTTTTGACTAAAATAAATGTAGGTTTGTAAAATATTTTCTATTGCATAACAATTTATAAATGTATCACGTTATGTAGTAGTTTCAACCATTAACCACATCCATTTTATGAGAAAAAAAACCATTCAGATTGCTGCTACAGTAATTACTGTGGTAGTGATTGCATTTGTAGTTTATAAAATAGCTACACAAAAGCATCATTTCAAAAGAGTTAATCCTGCATTTAAAGAGTATGTTCAGGCATTTACATCGGGTGTGGTATCAACCCATACCACTGTAAAAGTTCGACTTGCCAATGATTATGCTGATTCCTCATTGTTCGGAACTCAAATTAAAGAAAACTTGTTCAGTTTTAAACCTTCCATTAAAGGCAAAGCAATTTGGATTGACAGTCGAACCATCGAGTTTCTTCCAGAAACTAAATTACCTCCAAAGAAATTTTATGAAGTTGAGTTTTTTCTGTCAAAATTGATAAAAGTTCCCGATTCATTAAAAACCATGGAATTTCAGTTTCAAACCATGCAACAGGATTATGAAGTAAAAATTGAAAATCATAAAGCGTATAACAAATCAGACTTATCATTAGAGAAACTCTATGGTACACTCAATACTGCAGATATCGCTGATGATAAACAGATTGAAAAAGTATTAACTGCCAAACAAGGCGACCGACAACTTTCTATCACTTGGGTACATGATGCTCAAAAGAAAATACATTATTTTCAGGTTGATTCAGTGAGACGTGGTAAAGTGAAAAGTTATGTAACTCTTATTTACAAAGGAAAACCCATTGAAGCAAAAACCAAAGGTGAACAAACTACAGAAATTCCATTTTTAGAAGATTTTTCAATTACAAATGTAAGATTGGTGCAAGGACCTGAGCAATTTCTATTGGTGCAGTTTTCCGATCCTTTGCTCGAAAATCAGAACCTGGAAGGGCTTATTAAAATTGCAAAATCTATGGACTTGCGTTATGCCATAGAAGACAATGAATTGCGGATATATCCTCCAGTTAAAAAAACTGGTGAAGCTGTTCTAACTATAGAATCTTCTGTAAAAAATATGAATGGAGATGATTTAGGACTTACATTAAATAAAGAAATTTCATTCGAAGATACCAAGCCCAATGTTCGTTTCATTGGAAATGGTGTTATAATGCCTTCATCAAATGGATTATTGTTACCTTTTGAAGCTGTAAATTTAAAAGCTGTAGATATTAAAATCTGTAAAATCTATGAAAATAATATCATCCAATTTCTGCAGGTGAATGATTTGAGTGGTCAAAGTGAATTGACTAGGGTTGGCAAAACTGTTCTCAAAAAAACAATTCCGTTGACCAATGTAATGGATTATGGAAAATGGAATCGTTTTTCAATTGATTTATCACAACTAATAAAAGCTGAGCCGGGTGCCATTTATTCAGTACGATTGAGTTTTAAGAAGGATTATTCTTCATATCCATGTGATGGAGAAACGGATGCAGCTGAAGATATTGATCTTGTTACTTGGAATGATGACAATGAACGTGAAGACGGTTGGTATTACGAAAATTATTATTACGATGATTATTATGATGAGGATGGCTATTATTATTACAATTGGGAAGAACGCGATGATCCTTGTAAAAAATCCTATTATAATAATAAATCTATTACCAGAAATGTATTGGCTTCAGATCTAGGAATTATTGCAAAAGCCGGCAGTTCAGGTAATTTTAATATTTATGTTACTAATCTTTTATCTACTCAGCCAATTTCAAATGTAAGTGTTTCCTTTTACGATTATCAGCAGCAGTTATTAGGAACAGTGAATACCAATCAGGATGGAATGGCTGAAATTAAATTAAAGAAGAGACCTTTTGTTTTAATTGCTAAGAAAGATGAACAACGTGGTTATTTGAAAATGATAGAAGGTTCATCTTTATCTCTGAGTATGTTTGATGTAAGCGGAGAAACAGTTCAGAAAGGCTTAAAAGGATTTATATATGGAGAAAGGGGCGTATGGCGACCTGGAGATTCATTGTATCTTACTTTCATATTGGAAGATAAAGAAAAAATATTACCCCGTAATCACCCAGTTACTTTCGATTTAATCAACCCTAATGGACAGATAGTGAAAAGAATGATAAAAACTATTTCTGTAAATGGATTTTATGATTTTAGGACAGCAACGGAAAAGAATGCTGCAACTGGTAACTGGCAGGCAAAAGTAAAAGTTGGTGGTGTTGAATTTCAAAAAAACATTAAAATTGAAACAGTTAAGCCCAATCGTCTGAAAATCAATTTTGGTTTTGATAAAGAATACCTTGCAAAAAACGATAAATGCAAAGGAAACCTCGAAGCTCATTGGCTTACTGGTGCTACAGCAAAAAATCTTAAAGCTACAGTAAATCTTACCCTTACACGAACATCCACTACATTTAAAAAATATCCAAACTATATTTTCGATAACCCGACATCAGGATTTACTTCTGAAAATCTTACTATTTTTAATGGAAATTTAGATGCAACAGGAAAAGCCACAATAAATCCTGATATTAATATTACAAATGCTGCTCCTGGAATGCTGAAAGCTAATTTTGAAACAACAGTTTTTGAAACTGGTGGCGATTTTAGTGTTGATCGATTTACGTTGCCTTATTATCCTTACCAAACCTATGCTGGTGTGAGCGTTCCGCAAAATGCAAATAATGATCGCATGCTTTATACTGATAAATCATATACAATTAATTTGCTCAATTTAGACTATAATGGCATGATAGTTCCTTCCAACAAACTTAAAGTTGAATTGTATAAAATTGAATGGCGCTGGTGGTGGGATAATTCCGAATCAGGTTCTCAGGCTGATTTCATCTCAACTTCCTACAGTCAATTAAAAGATTCAGCAATAGTTTCAACAACTTCAGGAAGAGGTGTTTATAAATTAAATGTAGATCATGACAATTGGGGTCGTTATTTGATTAAAGTGACTGATCAAAAATCGGGACATAGTTGCGGGAAAGTTATATATATTGATTGGTATGGTTACTCCAGAGCTCCCGGTGGAGAAAAACAAGCTGCTACCATGCTCAGTTTTACAGCAGATAAAGAAAAATACAATGTGGGTGAAAAAGTAAAGATTACGATTCCGACTTCAGCTGATGGCAGGGCTTTACTGACCCTCGAAACAGGTTCAAAAGTATTGAAATCCTTCTGGATTCCAACCAAACAGGGGAATACAGAGTTTGTTTTTGATGTTACTACAGAAATGGCTCCTAATTGTTATGCCTATGTAACCTTGATTCAGCCGCATGCTCAAACACTTAATGATTTACCCATCCGTTTGTATGGTATCATTCCTATATTAGTTGAAGATCCAAACACGCATCTTAATCCAATGATAATGATGAAAGACGTGTTGCTACCTGAGCAAAATGCATCAATTACTGTAAAGGAACAAAAAGGCAAGCCTATGACTTATACTTTGGCTGTTGTTGATGAAGGTTTACTTGATTTAACACGATTTAAAACACCTAATCCATGGTTTGTATTTTATGCAAGGGAAGCTTTGGGGATTAAAACCTGGGATTTGTTCGATATGGTTATGGGTGCCTATACTGGTGAATTGCAACGTATTTTGAGTATTGGAGGTGATGGTGAAGGATTAAACAAAGGAAGTTTGAAAGCCAACCGATTTATCCCAATGGTAAAATTCCTTGGACCTTTCGAATTAGGCAAAGGACAATCGAAAACGCATACGTTTAAAATGCCGCAATATATTGGTTCAGTTCGTGTAATGGTTGTAGCTGGCGACAATGGAAAATATGGCTGTGCCGAAAAAGCAGTAGCTGTCCGCAAACCATTAATGGTATTGGGAACTTTGCCAAGAGTTGTTGGTCCGGGAGAAACAGTTAAGCTTCCAGTTAGTGTTTTTGCAATGGAAAAATCAGTTCGAGATGTTAAGGTGCAGATTTTTGTAGATAATATTTTTGCAGTAATCGGTGGAAATTCCCGCAGTCTGACTTTTAAAACACCTAGTGATGAAATGGTTAATTTTGAACTAAAAGTAAAAGAAATAACAGGTGTTGGTAAAATAAAAATCATAGCTACAAGTGGCAACCAGAAAGCTGTTCATGATATTGAAATTGATGTTCGCAATCCAAATCCCAGAGTAACAGATGTAGTTGAAAGTATAATTCAACCCGGTAAAATCTGGAATGCAAATTATCTGTTTGTTGGTATGCAGGGAAGCAATAAAGCGGTCATGGAAATATCTTCTATCCCACCATTGAACCTTGAAAAACGATTAAGTTATCTGATTGAATATCCACACGGTTGTGTTGAACAAACTACATCTTCTGTTTTTCCGCAATTGTATCTGGCAGATCTTGTTGATTTAACAGCCAATCAGAAAACTAGAACAGAACAGAATATCAAAGCAGCGATACTACGATTGAAATCTTTCCAGCTTAGTAATGGAGGATTAGGCTATTGGCAAGGAGCTCAATATGCTGATGACTGGGGAAGTAATTATGCCGGTCATTTTATGTTGGAAGCAGAACTGAAAGGTTATCAATTACCAATGGGATTTATTGCTGCCTGGAAAAAATATCAAAAGCAAAAAGCAGTTAGCTGGTCAGTTAATGCAACATATTACAATGACGACCTTGTTCAGGCCTATAGATTATACACACTAGCATTAGCTAAATCTCCTGAGTTAGGAGCAATGAATAAATTATATGAATTCAAAGGACTTTCTTTAGCTGCACGATGGCAATTGGCTGCAACTTATCAGCTGGCCGGCAAACCTGAAGTTGCAAAGAATCTGATAGCCAATACAACAACCTATATCAAGCCCTATCGTGAGCTTTGGTACACTTATGGATCAGATGTGAGAGACAAAGCCATGATTGTACAAACCTTATGTTTGATGAATCAGAAAACCAAAGCAGCTTCATTGGTAAGAGAAATTTCTGCTCAACTTTGCAAAAATGAATGGATGAGTACCCAAACGACAGCTTATTGTCTGATTGCTATTTCCAGATTTACAGGTGCTGCTGCAGGTTCTGGTATCAATATTTCTTATAAATCAGATGGAAATCAGGCTGTAGCTATTCTAAGTAAAAAATCTATTGCAAAGACCGACTTGAGCGTTAAACAAAATACTAAAAAAGGCAACCTTCAGATTAATAATAATGGTAAAAACATATTGTATGCTCGTATTATCACACAAGGTATTCCAGCTACAGGAGACAAATCTTCAGCTCAGAATGATTTGAGAATGACCGTTGAATACAAAAATATGACAGGACAACGTATAAATCCTGCCAAATTGGAACAAGGTACTAATTTTACAGTAGAAGTTACAGTTACAAATCCGGGTAGCAGAGGAATCTACAAACAACTTGCACTTATACAAATTTTCCCATCGGGTTGGGAAATTTTCAATGCCAGAATGAGTGAATTTGCATTATCTAATACCAATGCTTCCTATTTTAATTATCAGGATGTGCGTGATGACAGGGTTTATACCTATTTTGATCTGAACCCGAATCAATCTAAAACCTTTAAAATCATGTTGAATCCGAGCTATTTGGGTAAATTTTATTTACCAACAGTTAGTTGTGAAGCCATGTATGATAATACAATAAATGCAAGAATTGCAGGAAATTGGGTGGAAGTGGTAAATAATGGAAAGTAATTTCCCAAAATATAGTGTTGCAATTAAAGTATTTTCAGAAAAAGAACAAGGCTGTCCTTTTCAGACAGCTTTGTTCTTACCTCAAATCTTGATTTACTTTATTATATTATCCGTTTTAAAGTTTTATTCTCAAATACAAACTTAATTCAGCAGAATTCTTTATTTTTGTGGATAAAACACTTTACAGATGAAAAAACTTTACCTAATAATGGTATTTATTTTGCTATTTATAATAGTAAAATCAGGCTTTTCACAATCCCCAAAAAGCGAATATATTGCCCCTGCCGAACCAGAAGTTATCCAAAAGCTAAATTGGTGGCATGGTATTAAATTTGGTTTGTTGATGCACTGGGGTACATATAGTCAATGGGGGATTGTAGAATCATGGTCGTTATGCCCTGAGGATGAAGGCTGGTGCCACCGCAAATATCCTGATTATTTTGAATATGTGAAACGATATGAAGCGCTACAATATACCTTTAATCCTACACGATTTGACCCTGATAAATGGGCAGCAGCAGCTAAAGATGCTGGCATGCGTTATGTGGTTTTTACCACCAAACACCATGATGGTTTCTGTATGTTTGATACTAAGCAAACCAATTATAAAATAACTGACATCAATTGTCCTTTCTCCGAAAATCCCAAAGCTGATGTTACCAAAGAAATTTTTAACGCTTTCAGAAAGCAGGATTTCGGTATTGGTGCTTATTATAGCAAACCCGATTGGCATAATGACGATTACTGGTGGCGAAATTTTCCGCCTATCGACCGCAATGTAAATTATGATACTGAAAAATATCCTGAAAGATGGAAACGTTTTCAAGATTTTACTTATAATCAGATACAAGAACTAACTACCAATTACGGAAAAGTTGATATAATTTGGTTGGATGGTGGTTGGGTACGCAGTTTGGATGAACAAACCGATGAATCAAGAAATTGGCTAAAACACAAAGCTATCAATCAGGATATTAATATGCCTGCCATTGCAGCTATGGCACGCAAAAACCAACCTGGCATATTGTTGGTTGACCGTTCTGTGCATAATAAATTTGAAAATTATTTTACACCTGAACAGGAAATTCCAGAGAAACCCCTATCCTACCCTTGGGAAACATGTATGACTATGGCTACAAGCTGGTCGTGGGTGTACAACGATACCTATAAACCTACCAACAAACTCATACATTTGCTAGTTGACATTGTTTCAAAAGGAGGAAATTTCCTCTTAAACATAGCACCTAGTCCTACCGGAGATCTGGACGATACAGCTTATCTAAGGCTTAAAGAAATTGGAGAATGGATGAAAATAAACAATGAAGCCATTTACAATACGCAACCTATTGCGCCATACAAAGATGGTAAAACCTGTTTTACACAGGGTGGAAATGGAGCTGTTTATTTAATTTACCTTGCTGATGCTAACGAAGCTATGCCTTCTGAAATCAAAGTTAACAATTTTAGGCCTAAAGCAAATGCCAAAGTAGTTTTACTTGGTAATGAAAATATAAACACAACAATAACAGATAACGGAATTACTCTAAAACCTAGTTCACAACAAAGAAATAAACCACCTTGCAAACATGCATGGGTATTTAAGGTCTTTTAGTTAGAAATTTTAAAATAAACTATTGTTGTATAACACAATAAAAAGTATTTTAAATCCATTAAGCGTTTATTTTTTTTAAAACTATTCTAATCATTACTATGTTAATCATGCAGTTATGAACAGATTTAAAATATCTTCTATAGCAATACTTTTATTAATATTTCAAACAATATTACAATCTCAAACAACACAATTTCCTTTTCAAAACACCATACTTTCAAGGGAAGAGCGTATTAATGATTTAGTTTCACGCTTAACGCTGAAAGAAAAGGCAAAATTAATGTTGTACAACAGTCCTGCCATAGAACGCTTAAATATAAAGGAATACAACTGGTGGAACGAGTGTTTGCATGGTGTAGCAAGGGCAGGAAAAGCAACGGTATTTCCGCAAACCATAGCTTTAGCAGCTACTTTTGATACTGAGCTAGCTTTTAGAGTAGCAACAGCCATATCTGATGAAGCAAGAGCAAAATACAATGCAGCGATACGCAAAAACAATCGGGTGCAATATTTAGGACTTTCTTTCTGGACACCAAATATTAATATTTTCCGCGATCCACGATGGGGAAGAGGTCAGGAAACCTACGGTGAAGACCCTTTGCTTACTGCAAATATGGGTATAGCTTTTGTAAAAGGTTTGCAAGGAAATGATAAGACATATCTGAAAGTAGCTGCTTGTGCTAAGCATTTTGCTGTACACAGCGGACCTGAGAAAACACGACATGAATTTAATGTATTGCCCGAAGAACGAGATTTCAGAGAAACATATTTGCCTGCATTTAAAGCATTGTCTGATGCTGGTGTGGAAGCTTTTATGTGCGCTTATAATCGACTGTACGACCAACCCTGTTGTGGAAGCAGTCCTTTATTATCAGATATTTTACGCAAGGAGTGGGGATTTAAAGGACATATTGTAACTGATTGCTGGGCATTGGACGATATCTGGTTACGGCATAAGGTAGTCCCAACACAGGTTGAAGCTGCTGCTATGGCAGCCAAAGCAGGTGTAAACCTTAATTGTGGTTATATTTATCAGTTTCTGCCCGAAGCTGTTGAAAAAGGCTTTATTACAGAAAAAATTGTAGATGAAGCCATCAAACCAATGCTGCGTACTCGTTTTAAACTTGGCTTATTTGACGCTGATTCATTAAATCCATACTCAACAATTGATGAAAGTATTGTAAATTGTGATAAACACCGAAAATTAGCTTATGAAGTTGCTGTAAAATCTATTGTTTTGCTCAAAAATAAAAATGTATTACCATTGAATATCAAAACATTGAAGAATTTATACATTACTGGCCCTATGGCAGCGGATATTAATGCCTTATTGGGAAATTATAATGGATTCAGCAGTTCAATGACAACTATACTTGAAGGCATCATTAAAAATGCAGATGCAGGAACAATTGTAAATTATAATGCTGGTTGTTTAGCCGAAAATAAAGAAAAATTTCATGGGTATTGGGAGGCAAGTAGCGCAGATGCTACAGTTGTAGTGTTAGGAATAAATCGTTTATTAGAAGGAGAAGATGGTGATGCCATGTTGAATGACAATGGTGGTGACAGGTTTAGCCTTAACTTACCTGAAAATCAACTGACATTGCTAAAAAAAATTAGAGAAAATGCACCTTCTAAGCCAATAATTGCCATAATTACAGGTGGTAGTGCCATTGCATTAAAAGAAGTGCTTGACATAGCCGATGCCGTTCTATTTGCTTGGTATCCAGGCGAAGAAGGGGGGAATGCTGTGGCAGATATTATTTTTGGAAAACAAAATCCTTCAGGGAAATTACCCGTTACATTTTATCAATCAGAAAAAGATTTACCACCATTTGATAATTATGCAATGAAAGGAAGAACTTATCGCTATTTCGAAGGAAAAACCCAGTTTTCGTTTGGCTTTGGTTTAAGTTATACTCAATTTGAATATAGTCATTTACAGGTAAAACATATTAACGATAAACCAATTGACAGTATCGAAGTAAGTTTTAATATTAAAAATACAGGAAAGTTTGATGGTGATGAAGTTGTACAGATTTATGCAACCAAAGAAGTATCAAAAATTACACACCCGATAAAATCGTTAATTGGATTTAAAAGATTATCTCTAAAAACGGACATATCATCAGAAGTGATAATTAAGATACCTTTATCTTCATTAACTTATTGGGATGTAAAAGAAAAAAAATATAAGGTTGAAAAAGGAAATTATCGAATTGAAGTTGGAACTTCCTCTGATGATATACGGTTAGGAAAAGAAATTAGCCTTTAGCTTTTTTACAAAAAAAAGAGCCGAGATAAATACCTCGGCTCCAAACTAAACAATTTATTATGAAAAAAATTACTCTGCAGTTTTATCTGCATTATCTTCAGTAGTAGGAGTTTCTTCAACCACATCTTCTGTAGCTTCAACTTCTTCTACTTTTTCTTCTGCTTTTTTAAGAGCAGCTATTGCTTTCGCTTTTTTATCTGCAATTGCAGCAGCTTTTGCTTCATTTACTTTAGCTTCAGCTTCTAAGCGTTTTTTAATATCTTCTTTAGATGCTAATTTATCTTGAGTTTTTGAACTCGAAATTTTAGCTTCTTTTTCAGTAACCCATTCATTAAATTTAACATCAGCTTGTTCTTGGGTTAAAGCTCCTTTTGCAACACCTTTCAAAAGATGATTTTTGTATAAAACACCTTTATAAGATAATACGGCTCTAACAGTATCGCTTGGTTGAGCTCCGTTGTTTAACCATTTAATTGCTTTATCAATATTTAAAACAATTTCTGCTGGTTTGGTAATAGGGTTGTAGGTGCCAATTTTCTCAATGAATTTACCATCTCGAGGTGCACGACCATCCGCTATTACAATATGATAAAAAGGATCTCCTTTTTTACCACGTCTTTGTAATCTCATTCTTACTGGCATAAACTTTTGTTTATTAGATTGTTAAACTATTTCTTTAAAATTCAGGGTGCAAAATTACTCTTTTTTAGTGAATCAGCAAATTTTTTTACCT
>CAZUCB010000019.1:0-16781 GCA_964618755.1 uncultured Bacteroides sp.
AACCTTGCAAACTATAATGAGAAAAATGCGTTTATAGTTTATAATATTGCAGATAAAATTAATTTAAAAACTGGAATTTCGGTTATTTATTCGTTGTCATCAAAAATTGAATTATCTTTGAGGTATCAATTTTTAAGTCGCGAAAGTGATTATATTACTTACGAGAACAGTAAAACAAGTATTACAAAAACAACAAAATATCAAAATAATACAATAATAGGAGGAATAAAATGGAAACTTTAAAAAGAACAATTATATTAGGCTTTATCGCCTTTTTTATAACTAATATTAGTTTTGCTCAAAACTATAAGGAAATTCAGGATGCTTTTGCATTAAGTTATCAGCATGAAACCAAAGCTGAATATCCAAAAGCAATTGATGCATTAAAAAAAGTATATGACGAAAAATCTTATGAAATTAATTTGCGTTTGGGTTGGTTAACTTATATGTCGGGTTTGTTTACTGAATCTTCTGCATACTATCAAAAAGCTATAAAAATTATGCCTCTATCTATCGAGGCTAAATTAGGATTTGTAAATCCTGCAGCTGCATTGGGAAATTGGGAACAAGTTAAAACACAATATACTGAAATTCTAAAAATTGATCCCAAAAACTACACTGCAAATTATAGAATGGGTTTAATATTTTACGGAAAGAAAAACTATATGGCTGCCGTTAAATATTATGAAACTTTAGCCAACCTTTATCCTTTTGATTATGATACAATAATAATGTACGCATGGTGCAATTATTTCCTACAAAAAACAAGAGAAGCTAAAGTTCTATTTAATAAAGCACTAATGAATCACTCAAATGATGCTTCTGCATTGGAAGGATTGAGCTTGATAAAGTAATTGAGTATTATGTAAACTAAAAAATAAATGCGAACCGAAAAAGATTTTATTGGTGAAAAAGAAATCCCAAAAAATGCCCTTTATGGAATACAGTCTCTGCGGGCAAAAGAAAATTTTCCTGATTCTACTCGTTTCGACAAATCATGGTTTCAAGCTATAGGGGAAGTTAAATGGGCTTGTTATCTCACTTGTAAAAGTTTTTATAATGCTTTATTGGCTAAATATCCTGCTGATAAAATTCCTTTTAATATAGTTTCAGGTGAAATTCTCGAAGCTATGACTATTGCAGCTATGGAAGTAGCAGAAGGCAAACATTTTGATGATATTATTGTCCCAGCGATACAAGGAGGTGCTGGGACAAGTATTAATATGAATGTAAATGAAATTATTGCCAACGTTGCACTGCAAAAATTAGGAAAATCAATTGGCGATTACAACTTGATTGACCCTATAGAGCAGGCAAATATCTATCAATCTACCAACGATGTAATTCCTACAGCTTTAAAGGTAGCAGTGATGCACTTACTCACTGATTTAGAAAAAAATATTAACCTAATGCGTGCTAAAGTTGAAGAAATTGAAACTACTACTCGCAACAACTTACGCATAGCCTACACACAAATGCAGGAAGCTGTTCCTTCCTCTTTCAGCAAACTTTTTAGTACTTATAACGAAGCACTTTCACGTGATTGGTGGAGAGTTTCTAAATGTTTTGAGAGAATAAAAGTAGTAAACCTTGGGGGGAGTGCAGTTGGAACAGGCATTGGAGTTCCTCGCTTTTTTATTATGGAAGTCGTAGGTCAATTACAATTGATTACCAATCTACCTGTTACCCGTTCCGAAAATTTACCAGACACAACCAATAATTTGGATAGCTTAGTCGAAGTTCACGCTATTTTAAAAGCTCATGCTGTAAATCTTGAGAAAATATGTTCAGATATAAGACTTCTAGCTTCTGATATTTCTATAAATAAAGAAATTTGCATCCCTCAAAAACAAATTGGAAGCACCATAATGCCAGGTAAAGTTAATCCGGTAATTGTAGAATTTGTAATAAGTGCTACACAAAAAATCTATGCAAACGATATGCTAATTAGTGCATTATCGGCACGTGGATGCTTAGATTTGAATGCATATCTTCCAATAATTGGTCATGCAATACTCGAGAGTATTCATTTGCTTATTGCAGCTAACGAAACTATTAGCAATAATATCTTTGATGGTTTAATAGTTAATTCAGAAATTGCCCAACAACGTTTATTTAAAAGCCCTGCTATTACCACTGCATTGTCTGTTTATATTGGTTATCATAAATCATCAGAATTGGCAAAATTAATGAAAGCAGAAAATATTGATATTTTTGAAGCCAATAAATGTATTCAGTTTATTGACGAAACTAAGCTTCAACAAATACTTAAACCAGAAAACTTATTAAAAACTGGCTTTTCTGTTAATGATATTATAAATACTTAAAAGCGCCTAGATTACTTAAAGTTATTAAATAAATATATTTATTAGATGCAATTAGCGCTATGCGAATTCACTTTATAAACTTTTAACTTTACAAACTACGTTGCACTTTTGATTTTTTTGATTAATTTTGTATTAAAACAAAATTACAATTAAGCCCCCCTATTTATGAGTAAAGGAAAAGATGCAAAACCACATATTGGTATTTTTGGCAGACGTAACAATGGCAAAAGTTCGCTAATTAATTCATTAGCGGGGCAAGAAATAGCCATAGTATCTGAATTTGCAGGAACAACAACAGATCCTGTGAAAAAATCTATGGAAATAAGCGGTTTAGGTCCTGTTGTCCTTATTGATACTGCCGGTATTGATGATGTAGGTGAATTAGGTCTTAAACGTGTTGCCAAAACCAACGAAGCTCTAAAAACTGTTGATTTAGCCATTTTACTTATCACTTCCAATGCTTTTGGGGAAGAAGAAACTAAACTTATTGAGTCTTTCAATGATTATGCTATCCCCTATTTTATTGTTCACAACAAATCAGATATTGAAATCTTAAACCCAAATCTTAAAACTAAATTACAAAAAGATTTTAATGTAAAAATTATCGATTTCAGTGCATTACAACCAATAAACAAAGAACAAATAATATTAGCTATTCAGCAATTAATGCCTGAAACAGCTTATCGTTCACAATCGCTAATAGGAGATTTAATTAATTATGGCGACACCGTTTTACTGATAACTCCTATTGATATTGAAGCTCCTGAGGGCAGGCTTATTTTACCCCAGATACAAGTTATAAGAGATGTATTGGATAACGATGGCGTTGCAGTTGTTTGCAAGGAAAGAGAAGTGGATACCTATTTTCGGATGATGCATCCAAAACCTAAGTTGGTTGTTACCGATAGCCAAGTTTTTCTAAAAGCTGATGCATCAATACCTAAAAATATTCCATTGACAAGTTTTAGTATCATATTGGCTCGTCAAAAAGGAGATTTTGAAAATTACTTAAAAGGTACGCCATTTTTAGCAAAACTAAAGGATGGTGATCGTGTATTAATTTTGGAGTCTTGTACACATCATGTTTCTTGCGACGATATTGGAAGAATGAAAATTCCACGTTGGCTCACTAATTTTTCAGGTAAAAAACTTGAATACGAAGTAGTAGCAGGATTAAGCAAATTACCAAGAGATATTCACGAATATGCAATAGTTATTCAATGTGGCGGTTGTGTGTTAACACGCAAGCAAGTAATAAACCGATTAAAACCTGCAGTAGATGCAGGTATTCCTGTTACAAATTATGGTATGGCAATTTCTTATTTACATGGAATTTACGATAGAGCCATTGCTCCTTTTCTTAAAAAAGAACAAAAAGCAACTGATTATTTATAGATAAACTTCACTCATTTACAATTAAGTATTGCTATCTTTCAGTTAACGAGGTAAGTTTTATTTTTTCTTTCGATATTGGAATGGAAACTTCATTCGATAATCAATTTTTATATTTCCTTTTGAAATATCGGTTAATTTTCGTTTTAATAATATTTTTTTTAGCGAAGTTAATCTTTCTACAAATAGGATACCTTCCAAATGATCATATTCATGTTGAATAATTCTGGCAATAACACCTTCATATACTTCATCATAAGCAATAAAATTTTCATCAACATATTGAATTCTTATTTTAGGTTTACGAATCACATCCTCGCGAATATCTGGAACACTTAAACAGCCTTCATTAAAACTCCATTCAATTCCCTCTTCCTCAATTATATGTGCATTTATCATTACCTTTTTAAAGTCTTTTGCTTCGGGAAATTCATTTGAGTAAGGTGTAGCATCTATTGTTATAAGTCTTATCGACAAATCTATCTGTGGTGCGGCTAGTCCAACACCCTTAGAAAAATACATTGTTTCAAACATATCATTGATAATTACATCCAAATTTGGATAATTTCTATCAATATCTTGTGCAACTTTCTTCAATGTTGGATGCCCGTAAGCGGTAATTGGTAATAGCATTATTTATGTTTTTATTTTAAAATTTTGATTTAGTTTCCATAAAAGATTGTAAAATTATTGTTGCACTAATTGTATCAACCAATGCTTTATTTTGACGATCTTTTTTCTTTAATCCAGCATCAATAATAGTTTGAGAAGCCATTTTAGAAGTAAATCTTTCATCAACTCTTTCAATAGGTATTTCAGGAAATGACTTTTTTAATTGTTTAATGAACGGATTAATAAATTTAACGGATTCAGATGGCAAATTGTTCATTTGCTTAGGTTCGCCCACTACAAAACAATCTACTTTTTCTTTTGAAACATAATCTTTCAAAAAACTTAAAATATCTTTAGAATGAACCGTAGTTAAACCATTAGCAATAATCTGAAATTCATCAGTTACAGCTATTCCAACTCGTTTTTGCCCGTAATCAATTGCTAAAATTCTTCCCATTTTTAGTTTTTGCAAAATTAATGGATTTTATCCAAATTTTTACTATCCAAAACTTTTCTTTTAAAAAACTGACAAAATAGCTATTTCAATAATTTCGCATCCCAAAAACAGGTGCAAGAAACTGTTTTTTATTAACTTTGCAGAAAAATGCTATGTATAGATGAAAGCTATTTTCAATTTTATTATAAAAATAGCAATATTTTGGCTATTACTATTTTTTATTCAAAGAAACATTTTTCTGCTTTATTTTTTTAAGCAAACAAGTTTTGGTTTTAAAGAGTGGATGTTGAGTAATACACATTCATTTGCAATGGATATAGCTACAATTTGTTATATACTTCTGCCAATTTCATTTTTATTAATAATCCTTAGTTTTAAAGAGACTGTTTTTATTAAAAAGCTATGCAATATTTTAATAATTACACTTGTTGTTATCAGCAATTTTATTCTCATTTCTGATATTGGACTTTATGCTGAATGGAGCTCTAAAATTAATCCTAAAGCTATTTCATATTTAGCTTATCCTAAAGAAGCTTTAGCATCTACTAAAGCAACTCCAATTTTCTTGTTATTGATTTTATTCTTTTTGCAAACTATTGCTGAAATATTTATTTACAAAAAATATTTCAGGTTAAAAGATTCATTTAAAAATACTTATTGGCTAAAAAAAGTATTTTTTTTTATTATTCTTTTACCTTTATTAGTTTTAGGCATTAGAGGAGGAATCCAAATATTCCCAATTGATAGAAGTTGGAGTTATTTTTCTGAAAAACCAATGCTCAACCAAGCATCTGTTAATAGCACATGGAATTGCTTGGCCTCTTTAGTGGAAAAAGAAGAAATTTTAGCAAATCCTTATAAATATATGAATGACAGTACTTCTCAAAATATTTTCAACCAATTAACGAAAGTTGAAGAAGATAGTACATCTTATATTTTTAAAACAACAAAACCTAACATTATACTCATTTTTCTGGAAGGTATCAGTGCAGAAGCTGTTGGAATTCTTAACCACGAAATTGAAGCTACACCACGGATTTCGGCCTTGGCAAATGAAGGATTGCTGTTTACAAATTTTTATTCAACTGGTTTTAGAACAGAACAAGCATTGGCAGCTATCGTTGCAGGATTTCCATCTCAGCCCCAAACTACTATTATCAGAAAATTTGGAAAATTTGACAAAATGCCAAGTTTAGCAAAGGAATTAGCTGCTAATAATTATCATACTTCTTATTACTATGGAGGAAACTTAAAATTTGCAAATACAGAAACCTATCTAATTTCGTCAGGTTTTAAGAAAATTATTGGAGAAAAAGATTTTAAGTTTAATCGTTTTACAAATTGGGGTTGTTTTGATGAAGAACTTTTTGATTTTACTGTAAACGATATTAGTAAGAATCCACAACCATTCTTTTCAATAATAATGACAAGTACTTCTCATGAACCCTTCGACAAAAGAGTAAAAAAAGTATTTCAGGAAAATAGTATTGTAGCTGATTATTTGAATGTTGTCCATTACACTGACGAATGTGTTTATCAATTTATTGAAAACTCAAAAAAACAAGCTTGGTATAAAAATACAGTATTTCTAATTGTTTCTGATCATACACATCGGTTACCAAATAATCGCCAAATATATGATATAGAAAGACATTGGATTCCTTGTATGCTTTATGGCCCTGCATTAAAAGATGAATTCAAAGGAAAAACTATTGATAAATACACTACACATGTTGATATTCCTGCTATTTTATTAGCACAATTAAAGCAGCAACACAAAAAATTTGAATGGAGTAAAAATATTTTAAACAATTACGAAAAAGGATGGGCTTTTTACACTTTTGATGAAGGCTTTGGATTTCTTAGCAATCAAAATAAAATAGTATACGACCATAAAATGAATAAATTAATCAATAATAATTTAAATTTAAGTTCTGATAGTATTGATACACAAAAAGGAAAAGCTTTGCTTCAAAAACTCATGAATGATTATATAGATTTGAGCAATTAATATTTTGGTTTTACTTTGGTATTTATATACATTTGCAACATTATTGCGGTAGTAGCTCAGTTGGTAGAGCATCAGCTTCCCAAGCTGAGGGTCGTGGGTTCGAGTCCCATTTACCGCTCACAAAAAAAGCTTGTAGTACAATATTGTAAAACAAGCTTTTTACTTTTTATATCAGCCTTCCGACTTCCTAATGCTTCATTTTATTAGCAATTGCATTATCATAAATAGTTTTATACTCATCAATCATACCAAAATGTTGATCATCGATAACAATTTTTCCTTTTGTAGTATGACCTATAACAGAAAATGGAAATTTAATTTTTACCATAAAATCAATAAATTGTTCCTCATTCTCCTGATCAATAGTAATTACTACCCTACTTTGAGATTCTCCAAATAAAAATGCATCTTCGCGAATATCGCTCTCTGTTAATACATCAAAACCTAAATTATTAGGCATAGCGGACTCTAAAAGCGTAATAAACAATCCACCATCTGAAACATCGTGTGCAGATTCTATTAATTTTAATCTGATTAATTTTTGAACAATTGCTTGCATTACATATTCTTCACTCAAATTAAATTGTGGAGGTGGAGAAAGTTTCACATTGTGATATGAATATAAATATTCAGATGAATTTATATCGTTTTGTGAACTTCCAATTAAATAAATAATATCTCCTTTCTTCTTGAAATCCAACGTCATTTGATGTTCTTTTTCCAATAAACCAATCATACCGATGGTTGGTGTAGGATGAACAGGTTCAACAGTTCCGTCGATAGATGCTTGATTGTAGAAACTAACATTACCTCCAGTTACTGGTGTGTCAAATTTCTTACAGGCATTACTCATACCCTTTATAGCACCTACAAACTGCCAGAAAACCTCTGGATTATAAGGATTTCCAAAATTCAAACAATTGGTAATAGCTAATGGCTTGCCACCCGAGCAACTAATATTACGCGCAGCCTCTGCAACGGCAATTTCTGTTCCAATTTCTGGATCGGAATATACATAACGGGAGTTACAATCTGTAGTCATCGCCAAAGCTCTTTTGGTACCTTTGATATTTACAATAGCAGCATCTGATGGAGCATTGGTACTCATATTTTTAGTACCCACCATACTATCATATTGTTCATAAACCCATCGTTTGGAAGCAATATTAGGATGTCCTGTTAAGTGTTTTGCAATAACTTTCAAATCCTGTGTTTCAGGAATACTATCTATTTTAAATTCTTTAGTTTTTTGATAATACGCGGGTTCTTTGTATTCTCTTTCGTAAACAGGAGCACCACCACCCAATACAAGGTTTGAAGCAGGGACATCAGCAACTAATTCGCCATGCATGTAAAAATGCAAGCGGTCACCTTCTGTAACTTCACCGATGATAGCACAATTCAAATCCCATTTTTCAAAAATAGCTTCTACAATTGCTTCTTTACCTTTTTCAACAACTATCAACATTCTTTCTTGTGATTCAGAAAGGAGAATCTCAAAAGGTAACATATTTTTCTGACGCAAAGGTACTTTGTCAAGGTCCACTCTCATACCACAACCACCTTTTTCCGACATTTCTGAAGTAGAGCATATAATACCAGCAGCACCCATATCCTGCATGCCTACCAAAGCTTTCGATTTAATAACTTCTAATGAAGCTTCCAATAATAATTTTTCCTGAAATGGATCTCCTACCTGAATAGAAGGAATATCATCCGCTGAATCTTCTGTAATATCGGCAGAAGCAAAGGTAGCACCGTGTATTCCATCCTTACCCGTGGCTGAACCAACAATATATACAGGATTACCCACGCCTTTGGAAACTGCTGAAACCAAATTTTCTGTCTTCATCAACCCCACAGACATAGCATTTACCAATGGGTTTTGATAATAACAATCATCAAAAAATACTTCACCACCCACTACAGGAACACCAAAAGCATTACCATAATTGGCAATACCTTTTACAACTCCGTTTACTAACCATTTGGTTCTGTCTTTATCGATATTACCAAACCTGAGGGAATTTAATTGTGCAACAGGACGAGCACCCATTGTAAAAATATCGCGGTTAATACCACCAACACCTGTTGCAGCCCCCTGATAAGGCTCTACAGCACAAGGATGATTATGAGATTCTATTTTAAAAACACAGGCAATACCATCACCTACATCTACCATCCCTGCATTTTCTTGACCAGCTTCTACAACTAATTGTTTTCCTGTACGTGGCAAAGTTTTCAACCATTTAATAGAGTTTTTATAGGAAGCATGTTCCGACCACATTACTGAAAAGATGCTCAATTCGGTGTAATTGGGTGTTCTTCCTAAAATCTCTTTTATTTTTTCAAATTCTTCTGGAAGTAAACCAATCTCTTTTGCAGTTTCTACTGTAACTGAGTGTTTTATATTCATATTGATGGAGTGAAATTTTATTTAGATTTTTTTTACAAAACTACAATTTTATTTTGAAAAATGACTTATTGAAAAAAGTTAGTTTTAAAGAATATACATCCTAATATCTTTTAAAAAAAATGTTAATATCTAATATTTAACGTTTTACACTTATTAATATTGGTAATTACACAACTCTAAACTTCATATAATTTCGAAAAACAAAAAATTGTAAACTTCAACAAATAAAAAACGTAAGCTTTTCTATTCTTATTAAACATGAGTCCATAAATTTTAAAATGATTAACTTTGCCTTCTGAAATATAAAAATAATTTGTTTATTTCATTTTTCTACAATAAGTTTAAAGAAACTGATTATAAAAGTAAAATCAAAATAATACATGCTCCAATTCATACTTAAACGACTGTTTTATGGCTTTTTGGTTTTATTAGGCGTTACAACAGTTGTTTTTCTGTTGTTTAATGTTTTGCCCGGTGACCCAGCTCGTATGATGCTGGGACAACGTGCTGATATTAATTCTATAGAAGCCATAAATAAAGATTTAGGTAGAGATAAACCTTTAACTACTCAGTATTTTAATTACCTGAACGATTTATCCATTTTATCAATACATAATATCAAAAATACTGATAATTACTGGTATCTTGATCGTACCAAATACACTTCTGCTTTAAAACTTATTCCGCTTGGCACTTACGCTTTGGTATTAAAAACACCATATTTACGACGTTCTTATCAAAGTAAGCGTATGGTAACAGAAATCATCGCTGAAGCATTCCCAAAAACAGCTTTGTTAGCAGGAATATCTATGTTGTTTGCATTTATAATTGGCGTAACAGTGGGTGTGTTTGCAGCCATCAAAAAAGATGGATTTTTCGATAGGATTTCTTTGGTTATGTCTGCTTTTGGTATGTCTCTTCCCTCTTTTTTTGCAGCTATTCTTATTGCTTGGTTATTTGCTTATGTATTATCAGCATACACAGGCTTAAGTATGTTTGGCAGCATGTACACCGTTGATGATTTTGGCAATGGCGAACACCTCGACTTAAAAAATCTTATTTTACCTGCATTCACGTTAGGCATCCGACCATTAGCTGTAATAGTTGAATTAACAAGAAGTTCGATGTTGGATGTGCTTTCACAGGATTACATTAGAACCGCCAAAGCCAAAGGTTTATCTTCATGGCACATCATTACAAGACATGCATTAAAAAATGCAATGAACCCTGTAATTACAGCCGTTTCGGGCTGGCTGGCATCCTTAATGGCAGGTGCAGTTTTTGTGGAATATGTATTCGACTGGAAAGGAGTTGGTGTAGTAATAGTAGATGCACTCGAAAAATATGATTTCCCTGTAGTAATGGGAGTTTTGCTTTTTATCTCTATAATATTGGTAATTATCAATATCTTTGTAGATGTTTTATATGGAATGTTAGATCCAAGAATTAGATTATCCTAAATTAATAAAAATATAACATGAGAAGAAAAATTGTAGCAGGAAACTGGAAGATGAATAAAACTTTTCAGGAAGCTGATGAATTAATCAACGAAATTATAGATGGTTTGGAAGAATCCAACCAAAAAAATGTAAATGTAGTGATTTGCCCTCCATTTACTTTTATGGAAATGATTACCGACTTCGCACAAGAGAGCGAATATTCTGTTGGAGCACAAAATGTAAGTAGCCACGATACTGGTGCATTTACTGGCGAAGTATCTGCAAAAATGTTACATTCAATGGGTGTTGAATACTGTATCATTGGCCATTCCGAACGACGTAACTATTTCAAAGAAACAGACCAAGAGCTTACACAAAAAGCTGAATTATTGCTTAAAAATGATATTTTGCCAATCTTTTGTTGTGGCGAGTTATTGCCCGACCGCGAAGCTAACAAACATTTTGACGTTGTAAAACAGCAACTTGATAACGCTTTATTTTGTTTAGACCCTTTAGACTTTGCTAAAATAATTATTGCGTATGAGCCAGTTTGGGCTATTGGAACAGGTGTTACAGCAAATCCTGAGCAAGCACAAGAAATGCACGCTTATATTCGTTCATTGATTTCCGAAAAATATGGAAAAGAAATTGCTAAAAATACCAGCATATTATACGGTGGCAGTTGCAATGCCGAAAATGCAAAAGAGTTATTTGCCAACACTGATGTAGATGGTGGATTAATTGGTGGAGCTTGTCTGAAAGCAGCAGATTTCTTAAAAATTATAGATTCTTTTTAAAATTAAAATAATGGTTTACATAGAACTAAACATAAAAATGAATCCCGAAAACCCATTGATGGAAATCGTAATGGTAGAATTGGGCGAACTGGGTTTCGAAAGCTTTGTTGATACAGAAGATGGTATGCTTGCATACATACAGGAAACTCTTTTTGACGAAAAGTCTATTCAAAACATGCAAATTATAAAAGAAAACCCATCACTTTTTTCCTACACTTTTCAAAAAATGGAAGATAAAAACTGGAACGAAGTTTGGGAAAGTAATTATGATGCAGTAGTTATCAACAACAGATGTGGCATACGTGCTCCATTTCATCCCGAAAATAAAGATATCGAATTTGATTTGGTAATTATGCCAAAAATGTCATTCGGAACAGCTCATCACGAAACCACTTCCAATATGATAGAATTCTTATTAGAAGAAAATTTGAAAAACAAATCTGTATTAGATATGGGTTGCGGAACAAGTGTGCTTGCAATTCTAGCAGCTAAGTTAGGAGCAAGAGATGTAGTGGCTATTGATAACGATGAATGGGCTTATAATAATTCACTTGAAAACATTGTAATGAATAATGTGCCCGACATTAAAGTATTTTTAGGAGATGCTTCCTTATTGCCCTCCATGCATTTTGATGTAATCATTGCAAATATAAACCGAAATATTTTATTAAACGACATCCAAGCTTATGCTTTATCGTTAAATAGCAATGGTGTATTGCTAATGAGTGGTTTTTACGAACAAGATATTCCTGTAATAAAAGAAGAATGTGCAAAATATGATATAACTTTTGAACGTTATATATCAAAAAATAATTGGGTAGCTGTAAGATTTATTAAATAAAATTAAACAAAATGCTGGCAAAACGTTTCTTCTTGTTCACTTTAATTTCTGTCTTGTTCTCATTTCAAAATTCTTTTTCTCAAACTATGAAAAGCTTTTCAAAAGACAAAAGCTTTTATATTGAAGAAATGAGATCCTTGTTCAAAGAAGATAAAAACGCTGATAAAGACCAAAAAGCTTCAGCAGAAGCCACGTTAGTAAATTTTGAGCAATTGTGGAATTCTGGTAGTTTTGATGATAATGAAAAAACACAACTCCTTTCCGCTGCCAATTTAATGCTTAAAGCAAAAATGCGTGCATTTCCTCATTTCTTTAGTTTTCTTAGTTGCATTATTGATTTCAAAAAAAGCGATCAAAATGAAAAAAGTTACAATGCTTGGTTTAAGGGTGCTGTTAGCTTACTCGACTTTAAAAAGAGCAGGTATTTTGTAGATTTCATGGAAAACACCAGCATTTTATTAAAAACCAATTATCTATTTACAACAAAAGCATTAAAATGGTATTCAACAACAAATGATTTTCACTATGAAAACGATAGTACTATCAAAGTTGTTTTTCCATCATTGGATTTAATTTGCCAAGCAAATAAAGACAGTTCCGTTATTTTAAATACAAAGGGTACTTACTTTCCGATAGAAAATAAATGGATAGGCGAAGGCGGAAAACTTACATGGGAAAGAGCAGGTTTCGGACCCGATGAAGTGTATGCTCAAATTGGCAATTATGAGGTAGATATGCGTTTTTCCAAATTTTCATCCGACTCAGTAAAATTCTTTTACCCCGCATATTTTTCTACCTTTTTATTAGGAAGTATTCAAGAAAAAGTGATGGCAGACGTAACCGAAGATAAAGCATCTTATCCTCGGTTCAATTCTTTTGATAAACGATTGAGTATTAAAAACATTTTCACTGATATTGATTACGAAGGTGGTTTTGCAATGAATGGTGCTAGAATAATAGGTACTGGCGATAAATTCCAAGATGCATACTTGAAATTCAAGAAAGATGGGAAAGAATTTGTTTCAGTTGCTTCCAAGGCATTCTCAATTCGTAAAGATAAGATTTCATCAAATTTGGCTTCTGTAACTATATATTGGAAAGGAGATTCGATTTATCATCCAAGTTTAGAAATGAAGTATATGAGCGTTACCAAAGAATTAACTTTAATTCGTGGTATGAATGACATTTCAGAAAGTCCTTTTTTTAATACTTACCATAAATTGGATATGTATTTTGAAGCCATGTACTGGAAAACAGATGAACCAAAGATTGATTTCAGTATGATAAGATCACCGGGAAGAAGTAGTAGGGCAACTTTTGAATCTTTTAACTATTACTCAGAAGCACGTTTTGCAAAATTGCAAGGAATAGACGAAATCAATCCTTTATATCGAATAAAAAAATATGTTGATAGCTATGATACCCAACAAATTTACGTAAGTGACCTATCAAAACAGATGAAAATTGAACCTGAACAGGTTAAGGTAATGCTCATTCGTCTTGCAAACATGGGTTTTTTGATTTACGATCCCGATGATGAAGTTGTTTACGTTAAAGATAAAGTAAACGAGTATATAAAAGCATTAAATAAAAAGACTGATTATGATGCTTTGCAGTTTTATTCATCTGTTGATGATGGAATTAATGCTTCATTAAGTTTGTTGAGTTTCGATTTAAAAATAAAAGGTATTCCTGTAGTATTATTAAGCGATTCACAAAATGTTTTTGTATATCCAAGCAGCCAAGAAATTTTGGTAAAAAAGAACCGTGATTTTACTTTTTCAGGTCGTATTCATGCCGGTCGTTTTGATTATTTTGCAAAAGGATGCTCATTTCAGTACGATGATTTCAAATTAAATTTACCGGTAATAGATTCCATGAGTGTTAGAGTATTAGCTTTTACAACTAACGAAAAAGGAGAACGTCCTTTAGTGAGATTAAACACTGTAATTGAAGATTTGAAAGGAGATCTTTTGGTTGATTATCCTACCAATAAATCGGGTTTAAAATCACATCCAGAATATCCAGTTTTTACCAGCCGTGATGATTCTTATGTTTACTATAATAAACCAAATATCCAACATGGTGTATATACAAAAGACAAATTCTTTTTCCGTGTAAAGCCATTTAAAATTGAAAATCTGGATAGAATTCCTACGGATAGCCTTACCTTTAACGGCAATCTAACTTCGGCAGGTATTTTCCCTGAAATAACCGAACCTCTCAAAGTTCAACCCGATTATTCCTTAGGGTTTATTAAGAAAACACCTTCCATAGGATTGGCAAACTATGGTGGAAAAGGAAAATACTATGATAAAATCGATTTAAGCAATCAAGGTCTTAGAGGTAATGGAAAATTAGAATATCTAACTTCAACTTCTCAATCAAATAATTTTATATTCCTTCCTGATTCTATGAATACAATTGCTCAAAAATTCGACATTAAAGAGCAAAGCACTTTAACAGAATACCCAAAATTAACTTCTAACAACGTAAAAGAACATTGGAGACCTTATCAGGATTCGTTAATTGTTGATCAAATTGACAGTGCTTTTGCAATGTATAACAATGAATCGAAACTTAGTGGTCGTGTAATTTTAACACCAAAAGGATTGACAGGAAGCGGAAATATGGTGTTTGAAAAAGCTGAAATGGAATCAAATATGTATCAATTTAAGCAACATTTATTTGATGCCGATACTGCTAATTTCCGATTAAGAACATTTGATTTAACAGATTTAGCATTTAATACCGAAAACTACAAATCGCATATTGATTTTAAAAAGCGAAATGGAGAGTTCAAATCAAATGGAGGAGTTTCGAAAGTTAATTTCCCAATTAACAGATATCAATGTTATATGGATTTCTTAGACTGGTCGATGGATAAAGATGAAATTGCATTGAGAAATACTCTAAAACCCGGAACTGAGGGCATTGATAAATTGTCTTTAAAGGAATTGCTATCAGCAGATTTGCCAGGTTCTGATTTTGTGTCAACACACCCTGCTCAGGATTCTTTAAAATTCAAGTCACCAAGAGCAGTATTCAATATGAAAGATTATATTTTAACAGCCGAAGGGGTTAAAATTATAAGAGTTGCTGATGCTGCGATAGCTCCCGACAAAGGAAAAGTTGTGATTTTGCGTCAGGCTGAAATGCAACCTTTTGTTAATGCAAATATATTGGCTGACACCGCTACAAAATTTCATAATTTTTATCAGGCCAATGCTACTATTCAAGGCAAATATGCTTACGTTGCCAATGGAAACTATGATTATGTGGACGAAAACAATTTAAAACATCAGATTTATTTCAATAAAATAGATGTTGACAGCAACAGACAAACGTTAGCCAAAGGATATATTTCCGATTCAAGCGATTTTGCCTTAAGTCCTGCATTTGATTTTACTGGCAATGTAGAGTTAAGAGCAGCTAATGAGTATTTATTTTTCACAGGCGGAACTCAAATTCATCATACATGTAGCGAAGATGCTCTTAGTTGGTTAAAGTTTAGTGCCGAGATTAATCCCAAAGAAATAATGATTCCTATTGGCAGCGAACCTAAAGATATCAATGGAAAGAAAATGGCTGCCGCAGTTCTTTATTCAAATACTGGACAAATATATACTTCTTTTGCTAACAGTAAACGTTTTTACAGTGACACCGCTGTGGTTTCTGCCAATGGCTTTATGATGTATTTTAAAGATAAAAAAGAATATAGAATAGCTTCGCAAACTAAATTATTAAATCCAGACACTGCTGGCAATATGCTTGTGATGGATGTGAAAAATTGTGTTACAAGCGGAGAAGGAAATATTAATTTGGGAACCAAACTTGGCAGAGTTGAAATGAGTAGTTTTGGGAATGTAACCAATAATATGAGGAGCAATGAAGCTACTTTTGATTTGGTGATGCCATTAAACTTCTTTTTCAATGCCGATGCTATGAAATTAATGGGACAAAGCTTATATACCAATAATAGCTTAAATTCAATTGAGAATTCTACAGCAACTAAAGTTAAAAAGGCATTTACCGAAATATTAGGCGAAAAGGATGCTGAAAAAGTTGTAAACGAAATCAATATGTACGGTGCTTTGCGCAAAGTTCCAGACAAACTGGATTTTACCATGTTGCTTACCGATGTTAAGCTCAGGTACGATTCTACTACAAAATCGTTTATTTCTTTGGGCGAAATTGGTGTAGGAAATATTGGGAAAACTCAGGTAAATAAGTATGTGAAAGGATATTTGCAGCTTATTAAAAAGCGAAGTGGCGATATTTTTACTTTGTACCTCGAATTGGATGAGTCGGAATGGTATTTCTTTAACTACAGCAATAATTTGATGCAGGCTTATTCGTCGGTAAAAGATTTTAACGATTATATTACCAAAGAAAAACCTGACAAACGACGTTTAGATGCTGATAATGGTTTGCCTGCCTACTCCTATTATCTTTCTACAGAACGCAAACGCAACGATTTTATTAAACG
>CAZUCB010000019.1:16881-29528 GCA_964618755.1 uncultured Bacteroides sp.
AACACCCCATTTTTCAATATTGGCACTACATTGGCTGTATCGAGTTGAAAAGTAAATTCCAGCACATCATCCAGCTTAAGTTTTCGCAAGCGTTCGCGATGGGCTGCTTTTTGAATATATGCCAGTGGATTTGATTTGGCAATACTCCATAAATCCAAAGCTGCTTCGGCTGAATCGCAATCCATTTTAAGGTCAGCAGAAGTAAGCAGTTGTTCAATCAAAGCTCCTGCAAATATCGAATCTTCCAGATTGAATTTGTTTTTCCAGCCTGCACACAATATTACTACATTCGAATGTTGATTGATTAACCATTGGCTTAATGCTGTTATATTTGAAAAAGCACCTATTACAAGTCCTTCGGCATTTTTAGCCAATTCAATAGCTTGTGTGCCATTGGTGGTGCTATAAGCTATGGTTTTGCCTTTAACGGCTTCGGTCATAAAATTAAAGGCAGAGTTGCCAAAATCGGCAAAACCCATTACGATGCCTTCTCTTTCCGAAGCCACCAAATAGCCCTTGGCTTTATATTCTTTGGCTTCGTCCAACGATGCCACGGGAATAATAGCCTCTACCCCATTCGCAAAAGCAGCGCATATCGAAGTACTGGCACGTAATATATCTACCATTACCACAATAAAATTTTTGTTGGTAACAATTTCGCTGTAAAGTTTTGGAGTAAAACAGACTTCTATGGTATTCATTTCGCATGTATTTTTAGAAATGCAAAAGTAAGAATTAATTAGGAATTGAGAATTTATTAAAAGTTGAAGACTAATTGATCATATAAAAAAGCAAAATATTTCCAAATGGTCTTATATCATTATAAACAAAATCTTTATGAATATAATCAATTGGTTTCTCAAATCCTATACTTAAAGCAAAGCCAATTTTTGTTTTTGTAAATGATTTATAGATTTCAATACCTAAAGCTGGTCTGTATTGAAACCAATTAATATTTTGAAAGGCAAAATATTCTAATTTCGATTTTGCAAATATTGACAGATTAAATGGATTTTTTACTAAAGAATCTGTTTTTAATAAAGTAAAATTATGTTGCGAATTTATTAACAACTGACTGATTCCTAATGTACCTACAATAGGTATTAGTACATACTTTTTCCATTTATGGTCGTTTTTATCAATAGCATTAACTGCTAAACTTCCAAAAACAGTCACACAAACTAAAGCCCCTGCGTTTAATACACTTATATTAGATAAATTTGAGGTATCATTATTATACCTATCTACGCAAATTCTGTTTATACCTGCACTCAATTTAATTCTATAGTTGTCGCTTAAATAGCTAAACATAGAAAAATCTACAGAAAAATTATCTTTAGCTTTCGAAAATTCAATACCACTCCCCACAGATTGAGAAAAGCTATAAAAATTACTTATTGAAAAAAATACTATTAAGAGTATTTTAAAATTTCGATTCATTGCAATTATATTAAATCAAAATAAATTTTGAAGTATTGACATTTGTTTCTACAAAAATACATAATTTTCTTTAAGAGTATTCTCATTTCACTAATAGACTTTTGTGCAAAAACTTGTTAATAAATTCCTTGATTTTAAATTGTTCAAATCTTGCATACCTCAATAATAATTTGTAATTTTGGAGATTATTAAAGAATACAATAAATATTTGAATATGAGTGAGATTGAAAACGAAGATTTGATAATAAATCCAGAAACATACACTGCCGATAACATCCAGGTACTCGAAGGACTGGAAGCCGTTCGTAAACGCCCTGCCATGTATATTGGCGACATCAATATCAGAGGATTACACCATTTAGTATATGAAGTAGTTGACAATTCTATCGATGAAGCCTTAGCAGGTTATTGCAATAAAATAGATGTTTTTATCAACGTAGATAATTCAATAACCGTTAGCGACAATGGACGTGGTATTCCGGTCGGGATAATGGAAAAAGAAGGCCGTTCAGCTTTGGAAGTTGTAATGACAGTTTTGCATGCCGGAGGTAAATTCGATAAAGGTTCGTATAAAGTATCAGGTGGTTTGCATGGTGTGGGGGTTTCCTGCGTAAATGCACTTTCAAAACACCTCAAAGTAGAAGTTTTCCTTAATGGCAAATCCTATATGCAGGAATTTGAATTTGGTAAGCCATTGTATTCAGTTAAAGAAACAGGCGATTCCGATAAAACAGGTACTACGGTAACTTTTTTGCCCGACGATTCTATCTTTATTACCAGAGAATACAACTACGAAATTCTAACTTCTCGCTTACGCGAATTAGCATTTTTAAATAAAGGCGTTACATTAAACATTACCGACCTTCGCGAAAAAGACGAAAATGGTGAATATATTTCTGATATTTTTCATTCCGATCATGGTTTAAAAGACTTTATCGAATACCTTGATGCGGTTAGAGAAAAATTAATGCCCGACCCTATCTATATTGAAGGCGAAAAAAACAATACGCCTATCGAAATTGCCATGCAATACAACACATCATTCTCCGAAAACATCCATTCTTATGTAAATAACATCAACACCCACGAAGGTGGTACACACCTTGCTGGTTTCAGAAGAGGTTTAACACGTACCTTAAAATCCTATGCCGAAAAATCGGGAATGTTGGAAAAAATTAAATTTGATATCAGTGGCGACGATTTCCGCGAAGGCTTAACCGCAATTATTTCTGTAAAAGTACAAGAACCACAATTCGAAGGACAAACCAAAACAAAATTAGGAAACTCCGAAGTAATGGGTTTTGTTGATCAAATAGTAAGTGAATTGCTTTCTAATTTCCTTGAAGAACATCCCAAAGAAGCCCGAATGATTGTTAATAAGGTTATTTTGGCTGCAACGGCACGTCATGCTGCTCGTAAAGCACGCGAACTGGTACAACGCAAAAACGTATTAAGCGGCTCAGGATTACCCGGAAAGCTATCAGATTGTTCAGAACGTGACCCTGCTAAATGCGAACTTTATTTGGTTGAAGGTGACTCAGCGGGTGGTACAGCCAAACAAGGCAGAGACCGGAAATTTCAAGCAATTTTACCATTAAGAGGTAAAATCCTCAATGTTGAAAAAGCCATGCAACACAGGATATACGAAAGCGAGGAAATCAAGAATATGTTCACTGCAATGGGAGTAAGTATTGGTACTGAAGAAGACAGCAAAGCCCTAAATATGGAAAAAATCCGCTATCATAAAGTTATTATCATGACCGATGCTGATGTAGATGGTAGCCATATTGCAACATTAATTTTAACCTTTTTCTTCCGCTATATGAAAGAAATGATTGAACAAGGTTATGTTTATATTGCTACACCACCATTATATCTTATAAAAAAGGGAAAAGACGAACGCTATTGCTGGACTGAAGAAGAAAGAGCTCAAATAATCGAAGCTTATACCGTCAACGGAAAAGAAAGCAATATCCACATTCAACGATACAAAGGTCTTGGAGAAATGAATGCCGAGCAACTTTGGGATACTACCATGAACCCTCAATTCAGAACATTGCGACAAGTTACTATTGAAAACGGTTCTGAAGCCGACAGAGTATTCTCAATGCTAATGGGTGACGAAGTTCCACCACGCAGAGAGTTTATTGAAAAAAACGCAAAATATGCAAGAATTGATGCATAATATGTAAATTTATTTATTGTTTAAGAAATCTTTCTGAGATTTCTCTTTAAAATCCAAAGTATTATTAAACTTGAATACTTTGGATTTTTTTATAGCTTGCGTCATTAAGAAAATAGAAATTGATTTGCATTAAGAAATCTTAACAAGCAACTTAACATTTTTTAACTAAGAAAATACAGCAGCAAAAGGGTATTCAGTTAATTTTGCGTTACAAATTATTAAAACTATGACACAAACAATTGACATTAATGAATTGAACGAACGCATTCAAAGAGAAAGTGCTTTTGTTGACTTGCTTTCGATGGAAATGAAAAAAGTAATTATCGGGCAAAAACACATGGTTGAACGTTTATTAATTGGATTACTTTCAAACGGACATATATTATTAGAAGGTGTTCCAGGATTAGCCAAAACGCTTGCCATTAATTCGCTTGCAAATGCTATTCATGCAAAATTTAGCAGAATTCAATTTACACCCGATTTATTACCTGCCGATTTAACCGGTACATTAATTTATAGCCAAAAGAAAGAGGAATTTATTGTAAGAAAAGGTCCAATTTTTTCTAATTTTATATTGGCTGACGAAATAAACCGTGCTCCGGCAAAAGTGCAAAGTGCTTTATTGGAAGCCATGCAGGAACGTCAGGTTACCATTGGAGATCAAACCTATAAATTGGAAGAACCATTTTTAGTAATGGCTACTCAAAATCCAATTGAACAAGAAGGTACTTATCCTTTACCAGAAGCACAAGTGGATCGTTTTATGCTAAAAGTAGTAATTTCATATCCTAAAAAGGACGAAGAAAAATTGATCATGCGTCAAAACATGAACAACGATTTTCCAAAAACAACTCCAGTGCTTAAACCTGAAGATATAATTAAGGCAAGAGCTGTTTGCAGAGAAGTATATTTAGATGAAAAAATCGAAAACTATATCAGTGACATCGTATTTGCTACCCGTTTCCCTTCAGAATACAAACTTGATAAATTTAAAGGATTAATTAGCTATGGAGGCTCTCCACGTGCAAGTATCAATTTAGCATTGGCTTCTAAAGCGTATGCATTTATTAAAAGAAGAGGTTATGTAATTCCTGAAGATGTTAGAGCAATTTGTCATGATGTATTACGTCACAGAATTGGACTGACCTACGAAGCTGAAGCCGAAAATATTACTACCGAAGAAATTATCAACGAAATACTAAATACGGTTGAAGTTCCTTAGTCAATTATCAATTATTAATGGTTAATGATTGAAAACCGAATTTTTCTTTTGTCATTCCGAATGATAGTGAGGAATCTCAATAAAAAGCATTAAAATTTAATGAGATGCTTCCTTCGTCAGCATGACAAAAAGATTCAAAAATAAAAAACATTAAGTAAAACGCATTAATAACTAATAACTTATTAACCAATAACTAAATTGGAAACAAGCGAACTACTAAAGAAAGTAAGAAAAATAGAAATCAAATCTCGTGGTTTGACCAATCATATTTTCTCAGGGCATTACCATAGTGCTTTTAAGGGAAAAGGAATGACATTTAGCGAAGTAAGAGAATATCAGTATGGTGATGATGTTCGTTCTATTGATTGGAATGTAACTGCAAGATTGAATCATCCTTACGTAAAAATATTTGAGGAAGAACGTGAGATGACAGTAATGTTACTAATTGACGTTAGTGGCTCAAATAAATTTGGTACTCAAAAACAATTCAAAGAAGAACTCATAACTGAAATTGCAGCGGTTCTTTCGTTTTCAGCTATTCAGAATAACGACAAAGTGGGTGTTATTTTCTTTTCAGATAAAGTAGAAAAGTTTATTCCTCCAAAAAAAGGCAGTTCTCATATTTTACGTATCATTCGTGAGTTGATTAATTTCACACCTTCTAATAACGAAACTAATATTGCAGAAGCTTTGCGTTATTTTACAAATATTATTAAAAAGAAATGCACAGCATTTTTAATCAGCGATTTCATGGATGATAAATTTGAAGATGCTATTAAAATAACTTCTAAAAAGCATGATTTAGTTGCCATCAGAGTTTATGATGAATTAGAAACCCAATTACCGGATATAGGAATTGTTAAACTAAAAAATGCCGAAAACGGAACTACACTTTGGATAGATTCTTCTGATATTCAGGTTCGCAAGAACTATCAGATTTGGTGGAGACAACACGAAAAGTTTTTAAATGATACTTTTCTTAAATCGGGCACCGATGAAGTTAAAATCAATACCAATCAGGATTACGTGAAGCCATTGATGAGTTTATTTAAAAAAAGAGAAAGCAGATATTGATTAATTTAATGTAAAATGAGTAAAATTTTTAGATATATACTTCAAAGTTTATTAATTTTTGTTGCAATCCCTATTTTTGGACAGGAAGTTAGTGTTTCTGCAAAAATAGATACGAATGTTATATTAATTGGAGATCAAGTAAATATTAAATTTTCGGTTACTACTCCTGCAAATTATCATGTTGTTTTTCCGATTTTTATTGACTCATTATCCAATAAAATTGAAATTGTAAACCAATCAAAAATTGATACCATTTTTAGTCAGGATAAATCCAAAATTACATTAAACCAAACAGTTATTGTTACATCTTATGATTCTGGTTATTATTCAATCCCAAGTTTCCCTTTTCAATATCAAAAGAAAAATGAAATAGCAATCAATACAGTGTTTTCCGATTCTGTTTTCTTAACTGTAAATATAGTCGCTGTTGATACTAATTTAGCTATCAAGGATATAAAGCCACCTTTAAAAGAACCAATTACACTTAAAGAACTTTTGCCATATATTGGAGCAGGTGTAGGAATCATAGTATTAATTATTCTTGCTATTTATCTTATTAGAAGATTTAATAAAAAGAAAAATAACATAATACTTCCATCAAAACCTAAAATTCCACCATACAAAAAAGCTTTACAGGATTTAGAAGCTTTGCGTTTGAAAAAACTTTGGCAAAATGATAAAATAAAAGATTATCATTCGGAACTTACTGAAATTTTAAGAATTTATTTTGAATACCAATTTAATCTTCAAGCATTGGAAATGACTTCGGATGAAATCATTGAAGCATTTGAAACTATTAAAAATGACAAAGATTTAATAGCTAAACTAAAACAAATACTGATGTTGGCTGATTTGGTAAAGTTTGCAAAGCAATTACCCCTACCCGATCAACACGATTTGAGTTTGAACAACGCAATTTACATTGTAAAAACAACTTCTGTGGAAAACAATAAAGAAAATGCAATAGAAACTACTGATAATTTAAAACAAAACTAACGATGTCAGATTTTTTAAGACATATTGAATTTGCGAATCCGGTTTATCTCTATTTACTATTGATAATCCCATTACTTATTGTTTGGTATATCTTTAAGAATAATAAATCATTTGCAGAAATTCAATTTTCCAGCTTCTCTCCTTTTAAAAACGTAAAAAAAACATTTAAACAGAGAATGTATCATTTGTTATTTGTTTTGAGGCTGTTGGTTATTTCTCTGTTGATTATTGTATTGGCTCGTCCTCAATCAAGCCTAAGCAAAAGAAATGTTTCTATCGAAGGCATTGATATTGTTTTAGCTTACGACATTTCAAGCAGTATGCTAGCCGAAGATTTTAAACCAAACAGATTAGAAGCAGGTAGAGATGTAGGTTTACAATTTATTAATGGAAGACCTAATGATAGAATTGGTTTGGTTATCTTTAGTGGTGAAGCTTTTACACAGTGTCCTTTAACATCTGATCATGGCGTTTTGAAAAGTTTGTTTCTTTCTGTAAAAACTGGAATTATTGAAGATGGAACAGCTTTAGGCGATGGATTAGCAACCGCTGTAAGTAGAATAAAGGACAGTAAAGCTATTAGTAAGGTAATAATTTTGATGACTGATGGGGTTAGTAATATGGGTTCTGTAGATCCGCTTTCGGCAGCTGATATTGCAAAATTGTTTGGCGTCAGAGTTTATACCATAGGAATTGGAACAACCGGAGTAGCTCCTTATCCATTTAAAACTCCATTTGGTATTCAATATCAAAATATGGAAGTAAAAATCGACGAAGCTTTGCTCAAACAAATTTCAAAAATAACCAATGGAAATTATTATCGAGCTACTTCAAAGTCAAAACTTGAAAATATTTTTAAAGAAATTGACAAATTAGAAAAATCAAAAATTGACGTTACTGAATTTCATAAGAAATCTGAAGAATTTTTATATTTCATTCTGTTAGCAGCATTTTTGTTAATTGTTGAAATAATAGTTAGATACACAATTTATAGAACAATACCATAACGCACTAAAGTGCAATTATGAATAATGAATTATTAATTTAATATAACATTTGAAGATTTAATAATAGTAAGAATCAATGTAACAACTTTATAAACTTTCTAACTATTAAACTTTATAAACTAGACTAAAGATATGATTAAATTTGCTGAATTATCATTTCTATATGCTTTTCTTTTTGTGCCTTTTTTCATCCTATTATTTTGGATGATGCAGAAAAAGAAAAAAATGTTGCTCAAAAAATTGGGCGACAAAAATCTAATTATACGATTGATGGAAAATTATTCTAATCCTCGTGTAGTTTGGAAATTTATTTTATTACTTGTTGCATTTATTTTTATTGTTTTAACGCTACTAAGAGTTCAAATAGGTTCAAAAGTTGAAAAAGCAACACGAAAAGGTGCTGATATAATAATCGCCTTAGATGTATCAAACAGTATGTTAGCTGAAGATATTCAACCCAATCGTTTGGCTCGTTCTAAACAAGCCATTTCGAAGTTGATTGAAAAATTAGATAACGACAGAATTGGCATTATAATTTTTGCAGGAAAGGCTTTTGTTCAATTGCCACTCACCAATGATTATGCTGCTGCTAAAATGTTTCTCGAAACTATTAGCACCAATGATATTAATGAACAAGGAACAGCGTTAGGATCTGCTATTTCATTGGCAGTAGAATCTTTTGATCAAAGTAAGAACAAAGAAACTGAAAAAAACAACAAAGCCATCATAATTATTACAGATGGCGAAAACCATGAAGATGATGCTATTGAGCAAACCAAAATAGCTTACGAACTAGGAATAAAAGTAAACACTATCGGCATGGGCTTGATAGATGGAGCTCCCATACCTTTAAACAGTAACAATGCACAATCGGGTTATAAAAAAGATAAAGAAGGAAACACTATCATTACAAAGCTTGACGAAGCGATGCTGCAAAAAATAGCTGTAACTGGAAATGGAGCTTATGTTAGAGCAAGCAATAGCAATTCAGGCTTACAAACTATTTTTGACGAAATTAATAAGCTTAATAAGAAAGAATATGAAGCTAAGTCATTCTCTGAATACGAAGATCGTTTCCAATATTTTGCAGCTATTGCATTAATATTATCACTTTTAGAACTTACAATTTTTCATAAAAAAAGTAAAAGATTAAAAAATATCAATCTATTTGGAAAAAAATGATAGAAACAATGAAATATATCTTATTGATATTAGTTATTTTTGCCACTTCAGTGAATACATTCTCACAAAATGAGAAAAAATTTATACGTGAAGGAAATAAACTATATGATCAGAAAAAATACAATGATGCAGAAGTAAAGTACCGTAAATCGCTGCAAAAAGATAGTACCTATTTTAATGGCAGGTACAATCTGGCAAATGCTTTGTATAAACAAAAAAACTATGACGAAGCTTCAAGATTATATTCTACTTTAGTTGACAAAGAAAAAGATAGCAAAATAAAATCGAATGTTTATCATAATTTAGGAAACTCATATTTACAAAAAAAAGAATTTGAAAAAAGTATAGATGCTTATAAACAATCTTTAAAATACAATCCTAAAGATTATGATACAAAATATAACCTTTCCTATGCTATGCAAATGCTGAAACAACAACAACAGCAAGAGCAAAAAAACAAGGATAATAAGGACAATAAAGATAAAAAAGACGATCAAAAGAAACAAGATCAAAACAAAGATAAACAACAAGAAAATAAAGAAAATCAAGATAAAAAACAGCAGGAACAGCAAAAACAAAAACAAGTAAAAAAAGAAGATGCTGAACGTATGCTTGAAGCACTTAAAAACGATGAAAAGAAAACAATGGATAAAGTAAAAAAGGAAAAAGCCATCGGAGTAAAAGCAAAAATTGAAAAAGACTGGTAACAGCGTATAAAGTTTATAAAGAAAAAATAATCTGTAAACTTAACAACCTAATAACAAACAACTTAACAACTAATTTCAGAATGAAAAGATATATTTTTTTCATATTACTTATAACTGGACTATTTAGTACTTCTATTGCTGAAGATGTTAGATTTACCGCATCAGCGCCTTCAACAGTTGGAATGGGGCAACAATTTGCAGTTACTTTTTCGGTTAATGCAGCTGCAAGCAATTTTACAGCACCTAATTTTAAAGGATTTAGTGTTTTGTCGGGACCTAACCAATCGAGTAGCAGCAGTATGCAAATTTCAAATGGAAACATGATTCAATCTGTTTCTTATTCTTTTACTTATTATGTTCAAGCCGGAAATGAAGGTAGTTACACAATAACACCTGCAAAAGTGGTTGTTGGTGGAAAAACCTATGAATCAAATGCCTTGACGATAAAGGTTGTTAAAGCTGCTCAAAATACGAATCCTCAAACTAATAATCAAAATCGTCAACAACAAAACAATCAAGCTGCTACAACTATAAGTGAAAAAGATATTTTTATAAAAACAAATGTTAGTAATACTTCACCTTTACAGGGAGAACAAGTAATCGTTACTTATAAACTTTACACATCTGTTGGTATTTCTCAATATACTATTAATAAATTAGCCAGCAATAAAGGATTTTGGTCCGAAGATTTATTAAAAGAAAACGAAAAGCCCAAACAATACAAAGAAAATCTGAATGGCAAACAATACATTGTTGCCGAGATGCGAAAGGTAGCTTTGTTTCCACAAGAAAGTGGCAAATTAAATATTGAACCATTAGAAGTTGATGTTTTGGCTCAACTTCAAACACAAAGAAAAAGAACCAATTCTATTTTCGATTTTTTCGATGATCCTTTCGCAAGTTCATACCAAAATGTAAAAAAGACTATTCGTTCTAACAATGTTACAATAAATGTAAAACCATTGCCCACGGCAAGCAAACCTGAAGATTTTACAGGAGCTGTTGGAAATTTCACCTTCCGTTCTGATATTAATAAAACCGAAACAAAAGCCAACGAAGCAGTAAACCTAAAATTTACTATTTCGGGTAGAGGAAATATTAAATTGATTGATAAATTAAATGTAAATTTCCCTCCTGATTTTGAAACCTACGATCCTAAAATTAATGATAATATTAATAAGTCTGACAATGGAATTTCGGGTACCAAAACATTTGATTATCTCATAATTCCCCGTAATGAAGGCAGTTTTACAATAAAACCCATTACATTTAGTTATTTCGATTTAAATAAAGGAAAATATGTTACACTTTCTTCACCTGAATATACGCTGAAAGTAGCCAAAGGTGATGGAAAACAGAGTTCTGCAACACTAACTTCGGTTAACCAGGAAGAAATTAAATATATCGGCAGCGATATTGAACATATCAAAATCAAGCCAATGGATTTGAATAAAAAGGGTGTACATTTCTTTTTATCAGAGTTATATTATATTTTATGCTTTGTTCCGCTAATATTGTTTATTGCAGCTATTATTTTTAGAAGAAAGCATTTAAAATTAAGAAGTAATTTGGCTTTACTCAAAAACAGAAAAGCCACAAAAGTTGCTAAAAAACGATTAAATAAAGCCAAAAACTATTTAATCACTAAGGATAAAGATAAATTTTATATTGAAATTTCGCAAGCCTTATGGGGTTATTTGAGCGATAAATTTAGTATTCCCTTATCCGAATTATCAATGGATTCTGTAAATGAAGCATTGAAAACCAAACAAGTAAAAGATGAAATAATAAATCAATTTATTAAAACATTAAATACTTGCGAATTTGCTCGATTTGCTCCTGGTGATGAATTATTAACTATGGATAACATTTACAAAGAAGCTATCGAAATTATTTCAAAAACAGAAAATGAATTAAAATAGACGACGACCATGAAAAAGTTTTTGATTATATTTTTAGTGATATTTAACACATTACAGTTGGCTGCCAATACGGCTAATACCGATATCGAAGCGGCCAATAAAGCTTATAACAAAGAAAAATACAACGATGCAATTATTCTTTACAACAAAGTATTGGAAAAAGGCGATGTAGCATCTGATTTGTACTATAATTTAGGCAATTGCTATTTCAGAATTGCCAATTACCCAATGGCAATTCTCAACTACGAAAGAGCCAAGAAATTAAATCCGGCCGATGCAGATGTAGATTTCAACCTAAAAATAGCCAATACAAAAATTATAGATAAAATAGAAACTGTACCTCAATTGTTTTTTGTAAAATGGTGGATATTATTATCCAACATTTTATCTTACGATTATTGGGCTATTATAAGTATTATATCAATTAGCTCATTCTTTATCTTTCTGTTTATTTACCTTGCTTCTACTACTTATCAATTAAAAAAACTATCGTTTTGGATTGGCTTTTCCATGATTTTTATAACCATATTTTCTATACATTTTGCATTCAAACAATACAACAATATCAATGCCTTTAATCAAGCAATCATCTTCACTCCTACTGTCACTGTAAAAAGCTCGCCCGACGAAAAAGGCGCTGATAAATTTGTAATACACGAAGGCACCAAAGTAATTCTCCTCGACGAACTCAACAATTGGGTAAAAATAAGCATAGCCAATGGCAGCAATGGATGGGTCGAAAAACAATGTTTCGAAATTATTTGATTTCCCTTTTAGTAGTTAATTATATTTCCAAAAGTCGATAGTATTTACTATCGGCTTTTTTTATTACTTTATGATTAGTATAATCCTATTTTTCTACCATACAGATTTTGATGATTTATAAATAAAAATTATTAAATTTGTCGAAAA
>CAZUCB010000020.1:0-8367 GCA_964618755.1 uncultured Bacteroides sp.
AAGAAATGGGACAATATACTTTCGATAACTTGAAAGGTTACGAAGATTTTGCAAAACAGTCAAAAGAAGGCGATATTGTGGTTACAACCAAAAATTTCGGAGCTGGAAGTTCACGCCAACAGGCTGTAGATTGCTTTACCTCTTTGGGTGTACAATGTATTATTGCTGAATCTTATGGAGCTATTTACGAACGCAATGCCATAAATGCGGCTTTGCCAATTCTGACTTATAATGCCGGAACGATGGAAGCAATTGAATTACAGAATGGTGATAATATTCGTGTAAACTTTATTTCCGGCGAAATTACCAATTTAAGAAATAATAAAACTGCCAAATTAAATCAGTTTTATGATGCCCAGCTACAGATTTACCAAAATGGTGGATTATTGGGATAAATTGTTGATTTTAATATAAATGCTCGCTATTCAGCAGGTTTTTTTGATTAACTTTTAGACAGAATAAACGGACTCATAAAACGAGTCCGTTTATTGTTTGAGTTTAGATGGAATACACTTATGTTTATAGCTTGTTATTCAATTCTAGCTTTCTTTGTAGTGATTTAATCTTTTTAATATCTTATAAATTTAGCTATATAAACATTTTAATAGCTGAATAACCTAAAAATATACCAAAAAGACAAAGAGCAAAGCCTAAGCATTGAATTACCCGATTCATTATAACTACATTGAGTTTGGTGCGATATTTTACTAAAAAATAGGATAAATAGTAAAACCAAACAATGCTACCAACTGACAAAAAGAAAGCATAGAAAATACTAATTATTAAAGGGAAATAATTGGGTAGTTTTGCATTGTTTACTTTATGGATTTCTTTTTGTAAAGTGTTGATAGTATCTACTTTTAAGTAAGAAATCGTTTTTTGAGTATTAATAGCTTTACCTTCAATATTATTGATTTGTTGCACATTTTGATCGATCATGGTATCCATACCCCCAGTGTTGAAACCCAATGAAGCTACCATTGAAATTACAAAAAAAGAAGATGTTAACCAGCCAATAAATAATGTTGGATTCAGAAAGTTAAGCATAAACCCGGTCCAGAAACCGCCTCTTTCCTTTGTAATTTTTTTTGAGTGATTTTGCTTTTCATCAAGATGTTCTAAATCGAGCTTGGTTTTAGCTATTTTATACCCAATATACAGCAAAAATACTGCACCAGCTAACAATACGTAAGGAATGATAGGTTTGTAAAGCGAATACAATTTGGTTAAACCAAAAACAGCAATAAATACATAAATAAAATCTGCAAAGGATGCACCAATGGTTGCTAAAACGCAATACCTCATTCTGCCTTTCAATGCATTGGATGTAATTAAAATACTGATAGGACCAGCAATTGGCATCGAAAATAAGAAGCCAACTATTAATGCAACTAATGACATTGTAAATAAACTTTCGGTCATAGAAGGTTTATTGGTTTGTAAATTTATGCTTTTTTATTACTTCTGCAGCTGTTTGCAAATCAGTAGCAGTATCAATTTCCATGCAAATATACTCAGTTGTATCTACAATAAAAATATCCTCGCCTTCTTTTGTCATTTCTTCAAAAGCCACTTCGTAAAAAATATTTACCATTTTTTCTTGTACTACCTTTCGGTCAATTATCTCAAATAGTTTGTATAAAGATTTTTTACAAAACTTCTCAATTCCTATCGATTCGCCAATGGTTAAAGACGGAGGAACTATTTTGCTAATTTCGAGTATTCTACCATTGTTGTCGGCTTTTACTTTAATTTCTTCTTCGCCCACGTTATGACGTTTGAGTGCCAGACAATTTTCGTAACCTGAGTTTAATAAAGCAGCAATTATCTTGCTGTCGAATATAATATCACTATCCATTAAAAGCATTTCGTCGCCTAATAATTCGTTTTTGGCAAGCCATAGCGAATAAATATTATTGGTAGAATCGTAAACTTCGTTATAAATATAAGTTACATTGAGCTGAGGGAATGTAATGGCAATGAAATCTTTAATTTGTTGCTCTAAATAGCCGGTAACCATTACTAAATTGGTAATATTATTAGCCAAAAGGTTTTCGATGGTAAGCTGCAAAATATTTTTTTCACCAACCTTTAATAAGCATTTGGGTGTGTTGTTGGTGAGTGGACGCAAACGTGATGCAATACCTGCGGCTAATATAACTGCTTTCATTAAATATTGTTGTTATGGAATGCAAAAATAGAAAAAATAAATGAAACAATAACATAAATTAGGATTGTAGATAAATACTCACTTTTAAATTGCTTTGCATTTAGTTGTCAGAATATTAACTACTTTCTATTACTTAAAACATAAGTTGAATTTCCGTAATTTATTTTGAAATCATTATTAGTCGAATCAATATATTAATATTTTGTAAGTTGTAGAAATTGATTTGAAGTTAGAATGTTTGGATAAAAGACAATCATTCAATTTATAAAGTCAAACGTAAAAAAGCTTTTTAACATTGTTATATAAATCTACAAAAATGAAAAAAAAAGTTTTTCATAAATATATAGGTGCTAATAATATAAATATGGAGTAGAAGAAACTACCCCATATTTTACATATAACATTAAACATATTTCTGATAGGCTGCTCCTAAGAAGATGCTATTTTTCTCTATATTTAATATCGAAATAACATATCCTTTTTTAGATAAAATTACCAACTATTTTCTATCAAAATATAGCATCTTAAATTAAACCATGTTTGTGTTTTTCTTCAATAACTTTAAGCATATCTTGCGTCATTGTATCTAAATCAAATGCTGGTTTCCATCCCCATTCATCTCTTGCACAACTATCATCAATAGAGTTAGGCCAAGAGTCTGCAATAGCCTGACGAAAATCTGGTTTGTAAGTTATTTCAAAGTTAGGAATGTATTTTTTTATTGATTCAGCTAATAATTTAGGGGTTACACTAAAAGCACCTACGTTAAAATCGGAATGGTTTTTCAACTTTTTAAAATCAGCATGAAATAAATCAATAGTAGCTTTCAAACAATCAGGCATATACATCATTGGTAGCATTGTATTTTCGCTAAGGAAACATTCAAATTTACCAGATTTAATTGCCTCAAAATAAATTGCAACAGCATAATCGGTTGTTCCACCTCCAGGTAAGGTTTCGTTACTGATAATTCCAGGATAACGTAATCCCCTTATGTCTAATCCGTATTTAGCAACATAATAATCAGCTAACAATTCACCTGCTACCTTAGTAACACCATACATTGTAGTAGGTTTTAGAATTGTTTTCTGAGGTGTATTGTCCACAGGAGTTGTTGGACCAAAGGCTGCAATAGAACTAGGGATTAAAACTCTCATTAAATTCTTTTCACGAGCAAGTTCCAATACATTAATTAATCCATTGATATTTATATTCCATGCTAACATCGGGTTTTTCTCGCCAACAGCAGATAGAATTGCAGCTAAATGAATGATAGCATCCACTTGATAATCATCTATAATTGATGCCATAGTTGCTTTATCAAGAACATCTAATTTTACAAATGGACCACTTGATTTTATTTTTTCACTTGCATTTGAGCATTTATCAGATGCAATTACATTTTCACCTCCATATATGTTGCGAAGTGCTAGTACTAATTCAGAACCAATTTGACCAGAAGAACCTGTAACTAATATTTTTTTTATCATTATTTTATTGATTTATATAGTTTTATAAGCAAATTATTTGTAAAAAAAGTAATATATTTTGAGTAGCAAAGTTAAAGATTTTGTCGGAAAACAATGATAAAAATCATCAAAATATTTTTTAAAATGAAGAATCTTTACTTTGCTATTTTAATGAAGTATTAAAAATACTCATTGTGTTGAAGTATTGTTAAAATAATCATAAAAAAATGATGTTGTGTTTAGTTTTTAAGATTTGTTTCGTAATTGGCATAAATATTGTTAATGAAAAAATGTTATTAAAATTTCTGTTTATATTTTATTTATTTATAATTTTGTAAACTAAATTTTTGACTTTAATTCACTTCATTAATAAACAAATAATAAAACTTAAAAATGAAAAAAGTAATCTTTTCTATCGTTATGTTTGCATTAGCATTCACTACTGTTAAAGCTCAGGATGCAGCTGTTCCTGTAAATCCTAATGGACCAGATATTCAATTTGGTAAAACTGTTCATGATTACGGAACAATTATTCAAGGTGCTGACGGTAATTGCGATTTTAAATTTAAAAACACAGGAAAAGAACCTTTGATTCTTTCAAACGTAGTTTCTTCTTGTGGCTGTACTGTTCCTAGTTGGACAAGAGAGCCAATTATGCCAGGTAAAGAAGGTACCATCAAAGTTAAGTATGATACAAACCGGATAGGAGTGATTGGTAAACAGATTACTGTAATGTCAAATGCAAAAACTGAAAGAGTAGTTTTGCAAATTGCTGGTAAAATTGAACCAAAACCAACTGAACAAATGCCAGAAAAAACAGTTACACCTGGAACAACACCTACTCCAATTAGCCACTAATATCCACAGAAACTTATTTTATACAAATCCCGTTGGAATTTTTCAGCGGGATTTTTAATTATTAAACTTTTTAAATTAAACCAAAATGCCAAAAATTTCAGCAAAAGGTAAAAGTATGCCAGAATCACCTATCAGAAAGTTAGTTCCATTTTCTGATGAAGCAAAAAAAAGAGGACGTAAAGTATATCATTTAAATATTGGACAGCCAGATATAGAAACTCCCGAAGGAGCTATGAATGTGCTTAAAAATACCGATATTAAAGTAGTTGAATATAGCCATTCTGCTGGTATTCTTTCTTATCGCAAAAAATTGGTTGAATATTATAAAAAATGCCATATCAATATCAACGAAAATGATATTATTGTTACCAATGGAGGATCGGAAGGTATTATTTTTGCTTTTATGGTATGCATGGATCCAGGTGATGAAATAATTATTCCTGAACCTTTTTATGCAAATTACAATGGTTTTGCTACTGAAGCTGGTATTATTGTAAAACCTATTGTTTCAAATATTGATAATGGTTTTGCATTGCCTCCGATTGAAGAATTTGAAAAATTGATTACGCCAAATACAAAAGCCATTATGATTTGTAATCCAAATAACCCTACTGGTTATTTGTATTCGAAAGAAGAATTACAATCATTAAAAGAAATAGTAAAGAAACATGATTTGTATTTAATGTCTGATGAAGTATATCGTGAATTTTGTTACGATGGTAATGAACATTTTTCTGCAATGAATCTTGAAGGTATAGAAGAAAATGTAATTTTATTAGATTCTGTATCTAAAAGATATAGTGCATGCGGTGTTCGTATTGGCTGTTTTATTTCAAAAAATAAAGAAGTAATGACCACAGCAATGAAGTTTGCTCAGGCTCGTTTAAGCCCACCTACTTTTGGTCAAATATTATCTGAAGCTGCATGCGATACACCTCAATTTTATTTTGATAAAGTGATAAAAGAATATGTAACTCGACGAGATGTTGTGGTAGAAGCAATCAATAAAATGGAAGGTTGTTTTTGCCCAAATCCTAAAGGAGCTTTTTATGCTGTAGCCAGATTGCCAATTGATAACGCGGATAAATTTTGTCAATGGTTATTAGAAGATTTTGAGTACAACAACGAAACTGTTATGTTAGCTCCTGCTACCGGTTTTTATTCTACTAAAGGTAAAGGTATTGATGAAGTTAGAATTAGTTATGTTCTAAAAGTTGCTGATTTAAAAGCATCCATGAAATGTTTGGATGAAGCTCTTAAAGTATATCCTGGAAGAAAAAAATAATAAGAAAGAAATATCATTTAAAAAGAGGCTGCCTCAAAAGGGCAGCCTCTATAATAATAATAAGACCGTTGCAAAATATTTAATTTTATCCTGCATACATAATAAAAAATTAGAATTCAAATATTATTCCTTGTGCTAAAGGGAGGTCCGTACTATAATTAATTGTATTAGTCTGTCTTCTCATATATTGTTTCCATGAATCTGAACCAGATTCTCTACCAATTCCAGTGTCTTTCTCTCCACCAAATGCTCCACCAATTTCAGCCCCTGAGGTTCCTCCATTAACATTTGCCAATCCACAATCAGAACCGGAGCTAGATAAAAACCTTTCAGATTCACGCATGTTTAAAGTGAAAATTGATGAGGATAATCCTTGAGGCACTCCATTATTCAATGCAATTGCTTCTTCTAATGTTTTGTATTTCATCAAGTAAAGAATAGGTGCAAATGTTTCTTCCTGAACTATTTTGTAATTATTTTTTGCTTCAATAATAGCTGGAACAACATAGTTTTCCGAAAGAGCATCATTTTCTAACTTATAACCTCCAATTAATACATTTCCACCTTCAGTTTTTGCTTGATTAATTGCATTTAAAAATGCATCAACAGAAACTTTATCAATTAAAGGGCCAATTAATGTATTTTCATGCAAAGGATTTCCTATCTTTTTCTGTACTTCTTTATAAGCATTTAACAAATTCTTTTTTACTTCTTCATACACATTTTCATGAACAATAAGTCTTCGAGTTGAAGTACATCTTTGTCCACAAGTTCCAACTGCACCAAAAACAGTTGAAGAAATAGCCATTTGCAAATCAGCAGCATCAGAAATAATAACTGCATTATTTCCACCTAATTCAAGAATAACCTTTCCTAGTCTTTCTCCTATAATAGCACCAGCTCTTTTGCCAACTCTGGTTGAACCTGTAATAGAAAATAATGGAATACGTTTATCTGCTACAAAATTATCGCCAAGTACAGATGATTTTGCAATTATCATATTAAAAACGCCCTCTGGAATATTATTATCTTTTAATACTTTTTGAATAATATTTTGAGTTGCGATAGCACTTAATGGTGTTTTAGAACTTGGTTTCCAAATAACTACATCTCCACAAATAGTTGCTAACATTGAATTCCAAGCCCAAACAGCAACTGGAAAATTAAAAGAAGTAATTAAACCAACAATACCTAAAGGATGATATTGATCATACATTCTATGATCACTACGTTCGGATTGCATTGTAATACCATTCAGCAAACGCGATTGTCCAACTGCAAAATCACAAAGATCAATCATCTCTTGAACTTCGCCTAAACCTTCCTGATAAATTTTCCCCATTTCAAGAGAAACAAGATAAGCCAAATCATCTTTAGCTGCACGCAAAGCAAGCCCAATTTGTCTTACAATTTCTCCTCTTTCAGGAGGTGGGATTTTTCTCCATATTAAAAAGGCTTCTTCGGCTTTCTTTATAACTTTTTCATAATCTTCGATTGTTGCATTTTTAACTTTTGCAATTAAGCGACTATCTATTGGCGAAAAAGATTCTGTAATATCACCTTTTGTATCAAACCATTCAACACCAGTACATACGCCATTATTAATTTCACTAATTCCTAAATTTTCTAAAACTTGTTTTATTCTTTTTTCGTATTTCATTTAAAATATTATTTACAATATTATTATATTATTCAGTCATATAAGCATAGGCAAAATCAGTTGCAGGCACCAACGTTTCTTTAACAGTTCTTGGACTTACCCATCGCAGCAGATTTAAATGACTACCCGCTTTATCGTTGGTACCAGAAGCTCTTGCTCCTCCAAATGGTTGTTGTCCTACCATTGCTCCTGTGGGTTTATCGTTAAAATAGAAATTACCTGCAGCATAGCGTAAAGCTTTGCAAGCTTTCATTAATGCATACTTATCACTACTAAAAATGGCTCCGGTTAAAGCATAAGGAGATGTTTGATCACATATTTTTAAGGTTTCATCAAATTTTTCATCTTCATATATATAAATCGTCATAACCGGTCCAAAAATTTCTTCTTCCATAGTTACAAAATGAGGATTGGTGGTAACAATAATGGTTGGATCAATAAAATAACCCGTTGAGCAATCACCTTTTCCTCCAGCTATAATTTCTGCTTCATCTGAATTTTTAACATTTTCAATATATGACATTATATTATTATAAGAATTTTTATCTATTACTGCATTTACAAAATTGTTAAAGTCAACAACATTACCAACTTTAGTTCTTGATATCATTGATAATATTATAGTTTTTACTTCTTTCCAAATTGAAGCTGGAATATAAGCTCTGGAAGCTGCTGAACATTTTTGGCCCTGATATTCAAAAGAACCACGTATAATTGCAGTAGCTAATTCCTGAGGTTTTGCTGAGTTATGAGCAAAAATAAAGTCTTTACCACCAGTTTCTCCAATTAATTTGGGATATGATTTGTAAAATGTTAGATTATCAGTAGCTTGTTTCCATAATTGATTAAACGTATTGTTGGAACCGGTAAAATGAATCCCTGCTAAGTCTTTATGATTCATCACAATATTACTAATAGTTACACC
>CAZUCB010000020.1:8467-19838 GCA_964618755.1 uncultured Bacteroides sp.
GACTGTCCGAGCATGGTGGCTGCATTCAATACATAACGATATTTTTTTGATATTAATTCAGCTGCTTTTAACATAATAGAAGCTCTTTCGTCCCAAGGCAAATTCATCCAATCATCTTTGGCTTGCAAAGCAGCCTCAATGGCCATTTGTACTTCTTTTTCTGTTGCCTGATGATAAGTGGCCAATACATGTTGATGATTGTGAGGCATTACTACTTTGCCAATTTTTCCAGTTTTTATTTCCTTTCCACCAATAATTAAAGGAATTTCAATTTGTAGATTAGTTTGTCTTTCAAGCTCTTCAATTAATAATTTACGTTCTATACTTCCTTGCAAATAACTGTAAATAGGCTCATTAATAGGCTCTCTGAAATTATATATTGCGTTGTTCATTTTTTATTTTAGTTTATATTTTTCGATATGTATAATAGTGCAATTCGATGCAAAAATATGAATTATTTATATAATAACACAAATCTATTTACTTTTGTTTTTGAGTTTTGTTAAAGAATTTTTTTCTCTTAATAAATACTTCCTTATTATAAAGATAAGCAATTAAAACATTTGTATATCAATTTGGAATATTTAAAAAATTCAGTTTAGCAATGAAACTTTAGGATTTACTTGTTTTTTTCAAAAGAATTGGAATAATTTTAAAATTTTATCTCAACAATGTAATACTTCCATGTAACTGAAATTCCTTATTATCCGTTCCTTTTGCTTTTAATAGATAATAATAGGGGCCTTCTGCAGAAGGTGAGCCATGTACAGTTCCGTCCCATTTATCAATCAAACTGTTTGTTCTGAATATTTCACTTCCCCAACGGTTGTATATAATCATCTCAAAAATTTTGATGTTAATCGATCGGGCAAAGAAATAATCATTTACACCATCACCATTTGGAGTAAATACATTTGGAATAATGATATCTGAAGGTTTATCAACAAATAAAGCAAACATGGCTGTATCAGTACAAAAATTAGGAGAGTTGCTGTTAACTGTAAGCAGTATATGAAAAGTATCACTAGTAGTATAAATATTGGATGGATTTTGCAAAACGGATGTATTGCCATCTCCAAAATCCCATACAAAACTATTGGCACCAGAGCCTGTAAAATTAAATTGAACGGATAAAGGTGTAAATCCCTCTTCAGGAGTAGTTATAAACGAAGCATGTATTTGTGTTAAGGCTACCAGCGAAAACTGTGAAGTATATAAACAGTTGTTGTTATCGGTAATGGAAATAGCATAATTTCCTTCACTCAAATCTTGTATTAAACTGCTTGTTTGAATCGGAATGGTATTCCATGAATATGTATATGGTGGCGTTGCTCCCATTACTGCTAAACCTATACTGCCATCATTGCCATTGTTACATATTGGATTTATAACTGTTGATACAACATTAAAAGAATCGGGTTGATTGATTGAAACTGTATCAAATCCTAAGCATCCAGCAAAATCTACAACATTAACCGAATAATGGCCTAATCCGAGATTGTTAGCCGTTTGTCCGTATTGGATAGGGTTTGTTGACCAGTTATAACTGAATGGGGCAACACCAATTAAAGGAGAAGCTGTAGCAGACCCTGAATTTTCCCCAAAGCATGTAACATTTACAGATGTAATGTTTAAAATTGGGTTTGGAGAATTAATAAGTGTGACACTATCAGAAGCAAAGCAATTACCTGCATCGAAAACAGAAATAACATAAGTCCCGTAACTCAAGTTATAAATAGAATCCAATATTGCACCATTGTTCCAGTGAATAGTATATGGCAGATTTCCACCGCTGATATTTGCTTTTATCCATCCGTTATTTAAGGTATCGCAAACATACACTCTGCTATTGAATTGAATAAGAAGAGGCAATGTCGGCGATATTATTAATGATGAATCAATAGCATAGCAAGCATTGGTATCAGTAACGGTTAAAATAAAATTTCCACTTAAAAGATTTACTAAATCAGCTGTAATTGATCCATCTGACCAGAGATATGAATAAGGAGGAGTTCCTGAACTTATCTGAGAATGAATAAAACCATTGGGTAATCCGCATATACTGTTTTGAGATGTAAGTTGCAAAACAGGTGTCGGATGAATATTTATGGTCATCGATGCTGTATCTGTACAGCCATTATTAGTAATTGCAATCAGTTGAGAAGAATAGGAGTTTATTCCGGGATAAAGATGAGACGGATGCTTTACTGCTGAAAAAGTGTTGTCGCCAAAATTCCAATGATACATCACAGTATCAGTAGTGCTTATAGTTGTTGAATTGTTGAAATTAACAGGAATACCAATACAATTTGGAGAAGTTGAATATGAAACCGCTGGCATCGCAAATATTTGAACTGTTGCAGTTGTATCTTTGTAACAACCTGCAGAACTATATATTTTTAAAACAAGCTGATAAATTCCGTTTGAATCATAATTGTATGCTGGATTAGGAATAAATGCACTGTCGCCATTTCCAAATGACCATTCATAATTGCTAATGGTAAATGGTGGAGCTATCGTAGCATGAACATTAAAAGGAATATTTCTTTTTTCGCAAGAGTTGAATGTATTGAATACATTAATTTGAGGAGCAATATTGGAATATCGTGTTACTATGAGTGTATCATTGTTGGGGTTATCATCATTGTTAGCCGTAAGCCATATTTTAAAAATATAAGTTCCTGCAGTAGTTAAATTTACAGTAACAGGAAATACATGTATGAGGTTATTTGAAACAGATCCGTGTATGGTATCATATACTATTATCCCATTGTTTACTTGGTAGGCAAGTGGAATATCAGTAAAAGGTACATCACCGTATTGTTTAAGGAAAATAATTACAGAATCGGCTGCGGTATGAGTACAAGCAAGGGTTGGATTCAATAGATCCGTGATTCCAAAATCAACTTTAAATTCAACAGCACCAATATCTGGTGCAATCAGATTACGCAAAATATCATTGATATCAATCAATACATCAGGATAGGGGACACCTGCACCATTTATAAACCTTTGATTGGGCTGTAGATTAGTATTAGAAACATAATAAGGATTGATAAACATAGAATTAGCATCACCACTTATTAAGTTTGCCCATACAGAAAGTGAATCATAAACAACAGTGTTGTAATATCCAAGCTTTTTTAGAGGAGAAAAGTAAACATTGTAATCCCAAGAACCCAATTGTGGTAATACATTTAGAAAAGAAGCATACCCATTTCCATTATTGCAAAAAATATTATTTTTAATAATATGATTTCTTCCACCATTAAATTCAATGGCTTTTCCATTTGTTAAATCAGAAGAGGTAATATTAATACTGTTATGGACAATTTTAAGATTAGTAGATAATTGACTCACTTCGATACCTTTTGCTACACCCAATCCCCCAATCTGAACAAAATTATTTGCAATAAGATGATTAGTATCTTTCACGAAAATACCAGTTGACTGTTCTAATTCTAATATGCGGTTTTGGATTATTTTTAGATTTTTTCCTGAAATAGAAATACCAGTTATCTGATAAGAACTGTCAACTCTGTTCTGCCTTATAACACCACTGTCACCAGATATCTGTATGCCTATATCTCTACAAATAATATGATTTCTTATTATAGAATCACTTAGACTGCTTAGTTTTCCTAAAATACCATTTGAGTAATTAGTTGAATTATTGCTATCAATTTTAATAATCTTACAGAAATCATCTGTATAAATACCAATATTTGAGACTGAAAAATTAATATTTTTTAAAATATTCTTTTTTACCCTGATATATTTTGTATTTGATATATTTATGCCATTATAAGCATTTGAAACTAGGCTATTATTGGAGATAAATAGATTATTACATTTAGTAATAATAATGGGACTACGCAAAACTGTGGAGTTAAAAATATTTTTACTTATCAATAAGTTTTTGGAATTAATGGCGTTCACAGCTGTATATGCAAAATTTCCCGATAAAGTATTACAACTAACAACTGTGTCATTGTAACAGCTGTCAAAATAGATATTCCCTTTTAAATCAGGTGGACTGGTCATAAAAAACTGACAGGAATCTATTAAAATATCTTTACTTTTATACAACAAAAAATTAAAAATATTAGTGTTTTTTAAAAGAGAAATCCGTTTTGTATTCATCAAAGAATCACCTGCCACGATTAAGGATTTTTTTGTAAAATTAGTTTTTGTAATTAGTAAATTTGAATCGAGTCCTTGATCAATTACTTCAATATCATTTATATTACAACTATCAATTGTTACAAAAGAAGAATGTTTCCTTATAAGAATGTTTTTTTGACCGTTTTGCCTTAGAATACCTAATTTTAAAAATTTAATATTGATTAAACTATCTAATATCAGTGTGTAATCATTCAAAGGGTCATTATTTAGATAACTCAGAACAGTAGAATCTGGTTTGCCATTTTCGGCAACAAAAGTAATTGAATTAACAATGTTATTTCCTACTACTGGCCCTATTTTAATTCTTTCATTATAAATACCTTTTCTTACTTTAAAAATAACCGGACAACTAATTCCAGAATAATAAAGTGCATTTGCAGCTTCTGTAAAATTTAAAAAGTTAGGATTTGCTCCACCAATAGTATAAATACCACAAAGCGGTAGTGAAATTTTATCGAATTTTGAAGTATCATTATAATGGTTACAATCGGCACCACCATTTGGTAAAACGGTCCAGCATTTAATATCAATGGATGAAATGCCTGCTTGAAATGAGTAATTTCCGATATTAACTAAGGCGGTTGCCCCACTAAGTAAATTTCCTGACCAATTATATACATTAGCTTGAGTTACATTATTAATACTGTAATAAATCTTAGCAGAAGAAAGCGTTTGCATTCCTTGATTTTGTAAAAGAACAGTAATCGGGAAACTATTGGTTTGCATATTATGTGAAAGTCCAATCAGCGAGTCAATACCCGCATCTACCATACAGGGAGAATATTCTTTTGCACCAATATCAGGAGGTGTTGATCGTATTATAAAGTCAATATCTTTGTCAATGCCAAGCATCGTGAGACCTGAACCATTTAATTGAATCTGGTTAATTTTTAGATTGGTATCAGATACATAAAAAGGATTGATATTTTTAGATGCTGCATCAAGTCCGCTAATTATTTGCCATTCACCGAGACTAAACAAAGATTGAGAATTGTTTTGAATCAGATACTTACCGTTAGTAAAAAAACAATTATAGTCAGAAAGTATTGCTGATGAAGCTGAATTATAAATCATACTATAACCTTTACCTTGATTAGCAAAAATATTATTAAATAACCTTAGACTTTGAAATGTATTTATTTTAATAGGAATAGCATCTATGGGGTCTTGTCCTGTAATATTAATGTTGTTGAATGAAACATTACAATCTGAGTCATTTGCCGATAAATTTAACCCAACAGCAAAAGAAAGACCATTTGCCTGAAGAAAATTATTTGTAAGATTTACATTGGACGCATTGTTTGAAAATGCTGTTCCTTCAAAAATACCGGTTACTCTGTTTTGAATATAGTTTGTATTTTTAGCATAGTTTTCAATTCCGTTTCCATAGGAAACATTGTGAATTCTGTTCCTTTGAATTATTCCATTATTACCAATTACTTTAAGTCCAATACCTTTGCAATTAAATATTTCGTTATTTGAAACAATATTTTCCGAATTCGAAAATTCAAGATTCATTCCATTATAGAAATTCAAAATATAATTCTGAGAAATATTAAGTTGTGTTAAACTCAGATTCGTGTTTTTTATTCCACATCCACCAAAAATATTTGGAGCAATCATTCTGTTTTTTAAAATATTAATGCTATCAGAATTGATAAAGTTGATAGCATCACGTTCATAAGTTGAACTCATGTTAATTGTGTTGTTGCTTATCAACAACTTATTGCTATTTTCGGATAAAACTCCTATTCCAGGGTTTCCTGTATTACCAATTTCAATATATGAATTCTTTATAGTAGAATTTTGATTATTGTTGATTTTTACACCAGTATAGCTTATTCCATTACTCCACAAAGAATCGTTACTCATTGAAACATTAACTGAATTCATCATATTGACAATATTTGACAAATTGCCTTTCATTATGTTAGAATCAATATTTACATCTTTACAATAATTTATAAATAATGATTTTGTCACATTCCCATTAATTAATATTGATTTAGAATAATCTGTAGCTTCATGTTCTATAGTAATTATATCGGAAATAATATTTTTTTTAATGATTAATAATGAATCAAAATTGTAAGAATTCAATATATCTATTTGATTACCATAAAACTGAACATTTGCAGAATGATTCAGTAAATTCACATTATAAGATCCACTATCGCGAAATATTGTTATATTTTTAAAAATAACATGTCTGCAACTATCAAGCTTTATTGTATAATCATTATTGGGATTATATGGAATATAACGCAAAGATACTAAACTACTTACTCCATTTTCCGATTGAAAAGTAACGGTGTTTATAAAAGAAGAGCCTTTAATATATTTTATCAGAATATGTTCTGGATAATTCCCGTTCCTTGCTTTAAAAACAACAGGGCATGAAATACCAGCTTCGTTTAAAGCAGTTACTGCATCAGTAAAGTTTGTAAAATTAGGATTAAGTCCTCCAATAGTATATGTTCCACATAATTGAAGTCCTAAATCACTGATTTTTGCAGTGTCATTTTTAAGATTACAATCAGTTGTATTATTGGGTAATGATGTCCATACTTCTAAGTTATAAGTGGTACTGGGTGTGAAATTAAAACTTCCAATATTAAAATTGGTTGCTAAACCTGGAGCAAGATTCCCATTCCATGAATAAACAGTTTGAAGATTTCCATTTACCTTCCAATTAATTTTTACTGATGTTAGGTTTGTTGTACCATGGTTTTGCAACTCAATGTTAATAGGAGTATTTCCAGATTGCAATGGATTTTTAAGACCGTTGAACTGATGAACACCAGCATCAATGGTACAAGGCGTATATTCTGTAGCTCCTATATCAGGAATGGCTCTGGATATATTGTATATATCATTTTGAACAGAAGCAATTGGCGTTGCTACATTATTCAGTTTCCTTTGATTGTGGTTCAGTAAAATATCAGTTTGATAAAATGGATTGTAAGCAATTGAATGTTGATCAAAACCTGATGTGTTTTTCCAGATAGGTAATGAATCATAATCGATATTTTGGAAGTTAACAAATTTCTTTTTATAACTGTAATAATCATTGTAATCTATGTTTAAACCTGAAGGATTGCCAATTATATACATTGAATAACCTTTTCCTTTGTTAGAAAAGATATTGTTTTTAATTGTATTGTTATAGCCGGCAATTAGTTCAATTGCTCTACTATTGAGTGGATCACTCCCATTAATATTTATACTGTTATGATATATCAGTGAGTTAGTTGTATTATTATCTACAATACCTTTAGCCATTCCTAACCCACCTGCTTGAAGGAAATTGTTGACAATTGTATTGTTGTTTCCATTATTGAAAAGACATACACCTTCATTAATTCCTGTTATTTTATTCTGTAAAACCTGTGTATTTTGTGTGAAAAGTTCAACACCATTTCCAAATTTCACATTGTTCATTGTATTGTTTTGGATTAATCCTTTACCATTATTAATACGTATAAAGAAACTATCTACCTCGTTTATTATATTATTTTTAATGAAGTATTGACTGATATTATCAACTTGTATACCTCTTGCAATATGCTTAATTGTATTTCCGTCAATTACAATTCCATGGGGATTTATAGAATTCCCTTTTATTTCAATACCATAAAGATAATCATAAGTTCCTAAACTAAAGATATTGTTATTTTTGATAATAATGGAATCAGAAAGAGATACTGAGACCCCAGATCCTCCATATGCATTATTGAAAGATACAGTGTTAGAAGTTATTCTAAAATTTTTACAATTTAAAGTATTTACAGCCACTACCTGCCCGCAATTAGTAACTTTAACTGTATTTGAATCTAATAAAGCATTTTTACAATCGGATAAATCCATAGCAGGACCAGGATAACCATTTGCAGAAACATCAAAAAAATTACGTTTCAATGTAATATTCTTTGAATGTTTTATTGTAATAGGAATAAGTTTAACAATATTGCTATCATACAAAATATTAGTAATATTACTTAAATCGTTAGATTTATTGATAGTGTTTTTGTAAAAAAGAAAATTATTGCAGGTTGTATCGTTTTTTGATATATCGATATTGCCATTAAAAGTATTATTTAAAAATTTAAAATCATTATCTTTTGAATTTGGATCAAAACCTATATTTTCAAGAATATTTCCGTCAAAAGAAATTTGATTACAGTTATTTTTAAAAATAATATTATAAGCTCCACTTAAACGAGAAATACTCATATTTTTAAAACTAATATTATCAGTACCATTTAATATCATGGTATAATCGTTGGTAGGATCGTTCAGTTGGTAGTATAATTTACATAAATTAGAAAGACCACTTTCTGATTCAAAGCGAATAGTATTCGTAGCAGAGCTTCCTTGTATTTGATTAAGTATAAAATGTTCGTTGTAAGTTCCGTTTCTCACTTTAAATACCACAGGACAAGTTATGCCTGATAGATTCAAAGCATTGGCTGCTGACTGAAAATCAGGAAAATTAGGATTAACACCTCCCAAGGTATAAGTGCCACACAATGAAGTGTAAATAACAATAGAAGTTGTGTCGTTCAATGCATTCAAATCGTTACTTCCATTAGGATTACTTGTCCATATTTTTAAATTATAAATTCCACCCGATGCAAAAGTATAATTTGCAATAATCACATTATAAGCTATCTGATTAAATGTAAGATAAACACTTGGATTAACTGGCGTTTGTAATACATTGTTAACTTTCCAGTTAATTATAATATTGGAAATAGGAGTATAGCCAAAATTTTTAAGGTTAACTTTTATAGCATGAATACCAGCGGCTAATGGCATAATAGGTGCTGTAATCTGAGTTATTCCTGCATCGCGTAATATAGGTGCATAAATTTTAATATTATCAATCAACCAATAGCCAGCACCGTTTCCTGTCCATTTGAATCTTACCTTTGTATTAGAAACACCTCCTGCATAAGCTGAAATATCAATACATTCAGTTCTGACAACTGTTATATTTGAATCTATGGTAAATACGATATTCCAAGTACTCCCATTAAATACTTCAACAACACCTTGATTTGAAGAGATTTTTTTAAAATAATGATCGAAAAATAAATAGATATTATTATTTGAAGAAGCATCTACAGAGGGTGATTCTAATGTTACTACTTCATTTCCTCCTGAAGTTGAATAATTCTCACTGTCGAATATAGCAAAAGGAACTGTAAATGGATTGCTCGTAATTTTATTTCCGGGATTATCAAAATGCCATTTATCTGTTATTTGCCCGGTTATTGTTTGGTTGCTCCAGTTAAAAGGTGGATTAGTGATGGAAGCACTTGAGAAATCCTCATTCAATAGATACATCTGAGCCTTCAACTCGAATGAATTGAAGAAAAAAACTATCAAAATGAGAATATATATTTTCTTCATAGAAACTGTTTTGTGAGAACTTCGAATTTTAGAGGCTAATCGTTAATAAAGATTCAATATTTAATATAGACAAGAAAAAACATGAATTGGTTGTTAACAAATAAATATTTTACTGTATTTCTCCAAAAAATAATAACTTTGAACTTTCAATTATTAAAAAATGACAAGAAACCAAGCTTTAGAATTACTTAAACAATACATCAAACAAGATAATATGATAAAACACAGCCTTGCCTCCGAAGCAGTAATGCGGGCATTGGCTGTTAAATTAAATCAGGATGCCGACAAATGGGCATTGGCAGGTTTACTCCACGATATTGATGTAGAAATTACCAATGCAGATGCATTGATTCATGGTCAAAAAGCAATTGAAATACTCTCACCATTGGGTGTGGATGCTGAAGTGATAGATGCAATAAGTATGCACAATGAATGTTCGGCAAAAACTGAAAGAACTACTGTTTTTCAACATGCTTTGGCTGCAGGAGAGACGATTACAGGTCTAATAACAGCTACAACACTTGTATATCCTGAAAAAAAACTTGCTGTAGTTAAAACAAAATCAGTTGTAAAACGCATGAAAGAAAAAAACTTTGCAGCCTCGGTTAAACGTGAAAGTATTTTGGAGTGTGAACTGATAGGTATCCCCATTGCTGAATTTGCTGAAATATCTATCTCAGCAATGAGTAAGATAAGTAATGAATTAGGTTTATAAAACTATTCTAAAAATGAATCAAACAAAAAAATATAGTCATAAACATGGGATGCCACCAGGATCACTGGTACATACCGGAAAAGCTTACGAATCAAAAGTTAATATTGAATATATATGCTTTGATGACAATGATTTCTCAATTTCAGAAATGAATACGGTTGAGGAAGTTTTTCCATTATTACAGCCTCAAAAAGTAAACTGGTTAAAAATTACTGGTCTTCATGATATATCCGTCTTCGAAGCAATCGGAAAAAAATTCCTCTTACATCCATTGATGCTGGAAGATATTCTCAATACTCATCATTTACCTAAATTTGAAGATTACGGAGAACAATTGTTTTTTACCTTAAAAGATTTATCAATTGAAGATACAGCTATCTTTGTTGACAAAAAACAGTTAAGTTTTATCCTTGGTAATCATTATCTTATAAGCTTTGAGGAACACAAAAGTGATTTATTTACCCCTATTGTTGATCGCATTAAAACCCATAAAGGGAAAGTGAGGATGATGCAAAACGATTATCTCTTATATGCTCTCACTGATATTATCACTGATAATTACCTCAAATTAATTGATAATATGGACGATGACATGGAGGCGATAGAAGAAGAGCTGCTTAACAATCGCTCAAAATTAGTACTTAATAAAATTTTATTTAAAAGGAAGCAGCATTTATCACTGAAAAAATCTGTAATACCGGTATTAGAAGAGGTTCGTAAACTGCATCATTCTGAATCTGGTTTGATCAATGAGAAAACTTATATTTATTTTCAGGATGTTATTGATCATTTATTGCAGGTTACTCAAAACCTGGATACATTCCGCGAAATGATATCCAATCTTTCTGAATTATATCTTGCCAATAATGATATTCAAATGAATGATGTTATGAAGCGACTGACTGTTGTTGCAACTATTTTTATTCCTCTTACTTTTATTGTAGGTTTGTATGGTATGAATTTCCAGGGATATTTTCCTGAAATTCACATGCAATATGGTTATCTATATATCTGGACTTTTATGATACTGCTGACCATTGGAATGCTTATATATTT
>CAZUCB010000020.1:19938-26224 GCA_964618755.1 uncultured Bacteroides sp.
GGTTGTACATATTGCAACAACGATGCTTTTAATCCGTCTTATTGTCTTCCCGAAAAATCAGTAACTCAACAAATAGAAGAAGGTATAGAATTTCATGCAAAAAGATACAGACGTGCTGAAAAATATCTTGCTTATTTTCAGGCTTTCTCCAATACTTATGCTCCACTAAATGAACTTGAAAAAATATATGATGAGGCTTTAAATCATCCTTCAATTACAGGTCTGGTTATTGGTACTCGCCCCGATTGTATGGATGAAGAAAAATTGGATTATTTTGCCGAAATTTCAAAAAAGAAGTATTTGATAATTGAATATGGTATTGAAAGTTGCTATAATAAAACCTTGCAAGCTATAAATCGTGGGCATAATTTCGAATTGCTTGTTGAAATACTTGAACTAACTGCTTCTAAAGGAATTAAAACAGGTGGGCATTTGATATTTGGTTTGCCAGGCGAAACCAAGCAAGAAATGCTTGCCGAAGCTGAAATATTATCAAAATTACCACTTAATAATATCAAGTTCCATCAATTACAGATTATTAAAAATACTGCAATGGAAAGGCAATATTTAGAATATCCTGATAATTTTAGTTTTTTTGAACTAGATGAATATATAGAATTTATGGTTGATTTTTTGGAACGATTAAATCCATTATTTGTGGTTGAGCGATTTGCAGGAGAAGTTCCTCCGCGTTTTTTGGCTGGTCCAGGTTGGGGGTTAATCCGCAATGACCAAATATTACAAAAAATAGAAAAATGCTTGGAAGAAAGAGAAACTTGGCAAGGAAAATTATATTAGCTTCTATTTTGAATCTAATTCTGTAAATTTTTCATGCTCATCATTGAACAAAAAGCCTGTAAAACGATCGTAAGAAAAATACTTTGGATTAAGAATATCTGAAGGTAAATTATCTTTTATATAGTTATTCATTAAATAGTTGAATAGATAATTTGAGCTTCTTAAAGCAGAATATTCTGTTAATTGATAAATGCCAGATAATTTAATGGGGGTGATTTTGTAATGATATGATACACTATTGCTAACATTATCAAGTAAAAACGAACTTTCAAGTATGTCATTTTTTGAAAATGTACTATAAAAAACTTTTTCATTTTTAAATCCTGAAGACGAAAATTCAAACCAAAAATTCAGATTAACAACATTGATTGTTTGATCTTGGTAATAAACTAATGAATTAAAAAAAAGCTCCTCATCTCTGTAAACATAATCGTCTTCGCTTAACTCAACTTGGGCAATATTTAATGTGTATTTTGATGCTTCAAGTGTATTAAAGCTATCAATGGTTTCTTTAGTAAATACTTGGAAACCATATTTTTCAAGTTCAGATTTTGTATTTTCATAGAACTTGATTAATAAATTTGCATCATTTACTGAATCTAAATATAATGTTTTAACTATCCACAAAGAATCTTGTTTTGTGGCTTCCATTGTATCAAAATTTAGAACTTTTTTCAATTTCTCATTCGTAAGTATCAAACGATCTGTACTAAGTAATAAAATAGGAGTGCCTTTTTTTGTATGTACATATTCTCTTGCTAATTCACGTTCTGCTGTACATGAAAATAGCAAAATACTTAATATCGCTACAAAAAATAGTACTCCTATTTTATTAAAACTCGATTGCTTAGTTAATTTTTTATTCATAAAGATTTATTAACGCAAAAAACTGCGAAAATTATATTTGCTCAAGCATTTTTTGTCCAAAAGCATTTCCGTACTCTAAGCATTTATTAATTTGCTCGTTATGTGGCGTAAATTTAATAAACAAACTTTCGCCAAAGAAATTTAATTTAAGGTTGATCAAATTACTTTCGATAATTTTAGCTCCTTCACCGCTCCAACCATAAGAACCAAAAGCACCTGCTAATTTTCCTTTGTCGCGTAAAGGATTAATCAAAGCAAACATCGTATAAATTTGCAATAAAATATTTTGGTTTATTGTTGGGCTTCCTATTATCAAAGCATTGCTTTTTGCAATTTTTTCATCTAATTCGCCAATCGACATTGTTTCAATATCGCAAACATCCACGATAAAACTACCTGTTTGTTTGATACCTTCTGCAATTTTTTCAGCTAGCAATGCAGTGTTATGATATGCTGAAACATACGTGATTAAAACTCGATTTTCATCAGGAAGTGCAATGGCTAATTTTGAATATTCTTCAGATAAATCAACATAGCGTTTCCATGTTTCGGTTAATAAAGGACCATGTCCATTACAAATTGCTTTAATTTCTAAAGGACGTATCTTTTCAATGGCTTTTAGCATGAAACGACTGTAGGGTTTCATTATTACATCAAAGTAGTATTTAAAAGCATCGTCCCAGTTTCCAACTTCGGTGTCGTACATTCTTTCGTCGCAAAAATGAGCCCCAAAAGAATCGCAGGTAAAAAGTACTTTATCTTCTTCTAAGTAACAATACATTGAATCGGGCCAGTGTAAATTAGGAGCACTTATAAATTTAATTTTTTTATTGCCTAAATCCAATATATCTCCATCTTTTACTACAAGATGTGGGAATTCTTCACCTAATAAATCATTTAGATAACGAATAGCATTTCCACTACCAACAACTATTGCCTTTGGTGCAATTTTTAATAAATTTTTCAAATTACCTGAATGATCAGGTTCGGTATGATTTAAAATTATATAATCAATTTCGGCAGGATTGCAAACTGCTTTTATTTTTTGTAAATAAGTATCCCAAAATTTTTCTTTGGTAGTTTCAACGATAGTTTTTTTATCGGCATTTATAAAATAAGAGTTGTAAGTTGTACCATATTTTGTTTCCATCACTACATCAAATGTAACTATATCCGGATCAAGCACACCTATCCATTTAACATCATCTGTTACTTTTAAAATTTTATTATCGGTCATATAAAGAATTTATTATTATTTCTTTTAAAAAAGTGTCATTTGTACTGGTTCATCACCATCTTCTTCATCAGTTTTTCTTTCCGAAACTTTTCCAAAATCTTTAAAAGGATCGGGTGTAGTTTCAATTTCTTCAATTTCAGTTGAAAGCTCGATGGTGTTTTCATTTTCATAAGGCAATGGATCAAGCATTACAACTTCTTTTACAAAGTGATTTGATAATCGTTTGCCTTTTGCTTTGAATCCTTTAACTGCAATAAATTCAGCTAATAAAATTATTTCATTGTCAATATGTTTACCATTTTTTTTATCATCAAAGATAATTTCTGCTTGTGGTAACCAATCGTTTGAGATTGCATAAATAAAAGAATCAGGGTGTTCGCCTAAGAAATCCTGTTTTTTATCCGACTCTTCAATCTGAAATCTCTTTACATAAGGTTTTTGAACTTCTCCATCATAATATATTGCTGAAATAACTTTTTCAGGATTGTATTTTTCGATAATAATCATATCTTCGTCGAAATGATTGGATAAATCGAAACTTAATAATCTATAATATCCAGATTTTATGATTGTAAGAATTTTATCGGTTGTTTTAAAAGCACCTAAGTAAATACCTCTATTTTCGGTATTTATCCTCATAACCGTTTCATCGTACCAAATATTTCGGGCACCCAATGTAGAAACGCCTTCGCCTTTTAAATCTACTTTTTTAACCAAATGTTTGGTTAAAGTATTTCCAATAGAACTTCTGCCTTTGATAGCTAATTCGCTGAAATCAAAATCAAAAATAGTTTTCTTTAGCTTTGGTTTTGGTTTCAGGATTATTTTTACTACTTCGGCTTCTCCATTTGGATTAGCAGTAAAATAAAGAACTTTACTTCCTTTGCTTCCTTTGGTAAGGTCGTACTCTTTATCGCGGGTAACACCTACAACAGCAAATCTTTTTACATAAGCACTCCCTTTTACACCATCTTGATACACCAAATTGTAAATTGTACGTTCATCGTTCCGACGGAAAACAGCAATATGTAAAATGTTTTGCCCAACAAATACTTTATCAGCTACTTTGGTAACAATAAAGCTGCCATCTTCTCTAAAAACAATGATATCATCAATATCAGAACATTCGCCGACTAATTCATCTTTTTTAAGTCCTGTTCCTGCAAATCCTTCTACTTTATTTACGTAAAGTCTTTCGTTGGCAACAGCCACCATTGTTGCTTCAATAACTTCAAAGTTTCGCAATTCTGTTTTGCGTTCTTTCCCTTTACCATATTTTTTTTGAATTCGTTGGAAAAAATCAATGGTATATTGAGTTAAATGTGCTAAATCGTATTCTACTTGCTTTATATCGTCTTCAATGGCTTTGATTACATCTTCTGCTTTATCGGAATTGTATTTTGAAATACGATCAATAGGAATCTTTCGTAATCGATGAATATCTTCCAAGCTAACTGCTCTTACAAGATTTTGTGTATATGGTTTTAAACCAAAATCAATGGCTTCGTTAATTTCGGTATCTGTTTTACATTTTTTCATGTCTTCATACACTTCTTTTTCAATAAAGATGCGTTCTAAAGACACAAAATGCCATTGCTCCAGCAATTCGCCTTTTTCTATTTCGAGTTCAAGTTTTAGCAGAGCTACTGTATTGTCAGTAGATATTTTCAGGATTTCTTTTACGCCGATAAACTTTGGTTTTCCGGCATCAATAATACAGCTATTGGGAGAAACGGATACTTCACAATTGGTAAAAGCATAGAGCGCATCAATGGTAGTATCGGGAGAAATGCCAGGTGCTAAGTGTATTAATATTTCGACATCACGGGCAGTATTATCGTCGATTTTACGAATTTTTATTTTGCCTTTATCATTGGCAATAATGATAGATTCTATTAATGAAGTAGTATTTACACCAAATGGTAGCTCGGTAATAACCAATGTTTTTTTATCTAATTGGTTAATTTTAGCCCTTATTCTTACTTTTCCACCTCTTAAACCATCATTGTATTTTGTTACATCAGCCATACCGCCCGTAAGGAAGTCGGGGAGGAGCTCAAAATCTTTACCTTCGAGTATATTTATAGATGCATCAATTAACTCATTGAAATTATGTGGAAGTATTTTTGAAGCCAAACCTACGGCAATACCTTCAACACCTTGTGTAAGTAATAGCGGAAATTTAACAGGTAATGTAATTGGCTCTTTGTTTCTGCCATCATAAGATGGTTTCCAATTGGTAGTTTTGGGATTAAAAACCACATCTAAAGCAAATTTAGATAGTCTGGCTTCGATATACCTTGGCGCTGCTGCTCCGTCGCCGGTATGTACATTCCCCCAGTTTCCCTGGCAATCAATCAACAATTCTTTTTGCCCCAATTGAACCAATGCATCACCAATAGATGCGTCGCCATGAGGATGGTATTTCATAGTATGCCCTATAATATTGGCTACTTTGTTGTAACGTCCATCGTCCAACTCTTTCATAGCATGCAATATTCTTCGCTGCACGGGTTTTAATCCATCATTAACTTCAGGAACAGCACGTTCAAGGATTACGTAAGAAGCATAATCCAAAAACCAGTCTTTATACATACCCGTTAGGTGCAATGTCTTTCGGATTTCTTTATTAGAGTCGTCCGTAACAAAACCGCTTTCGTTTATTTCAGTGTTTTCTTCCATCTATCTGTCAAAATTCTATTACTTCCATAATCGTATCAATACAACTTCTCCCAAAAGGAAAATCAGGGCTAAAATTACAAACAATTTCCATAATTTAATACCTTGATTAATTTCTTTTATTAACATTCCAAGGTGTTTTTTTCCACTTTCAATCAGCGTGAAATTATTGAGTTGTTTGTCTTTTATTTGTTGTTCAATTTCTTTGAATGTGAAAAAATCAAGTCGGGATTCGTTGCGGTCGTAATTAAAAGAAACTTCTGAAACCAAGTCTTTTCCAGCAAAAAGTTTATAGTTTTCTGCTTGTTTTACCTGATTATGCATACTAACTTCTAACTGCGAATCCATATTCTTATGCTCAGGAATAACATCGAAACCTAAGCCTTCATTTTTTAGTTTCAACACATCTTCGCCTTGCAAATTAATATTTTTTAGCGCAATGGATTCATCGTTGCCAATGGTATAAAACAATTTAGTAGTGGGTTGACTTTGAAGTGCGATATTTAATAATGCTGGAACAAAGATGGCATGACGTGGAAAATTACTCCAGCTTGCATCTAAGGGCACTGCTGATTGATATACAATTCCTTTACCCGAAATGCATGCAGTTAAAAAATCTTTATTATTGAGCATTCTAAGCAAATACTCTTTGCGTGTAAGCTGTTTGCTGGCAAAAGTATAAAACGAAAATACTTTAGGTAAGTC
>CAZUCB010000020.1:26324-28524 GCA_964618755.1 uncultured Bacteroides sp.
TTAAGTACTATTAAATCGTTGTTGCGGAAAGCTGCATAATCAATATTGCGTTCGTTTACATTGCTCAATGTAAATACAGAATCGAGCTGATAAATTTTGTTGAGATATTGACTTTCTTCGCTTCCATTGATTAGCATTACTGCTATATTTTTGGCTACATTGTATGAGAAATAAAATTTATCATCATATACAATGGGGTAATCGGTAAGTTCTACATAACCGCTTTGGTAACCACTTTCGGTGATGCGATACGAAACACTCATGGTAAGCTCGTCTTTTTCTTTTACATCGAAACTTGCCACAGCCCGTTGATTTCCGTTTATGATTAACTTTAACGGGATTTTTTCGTAGGCAATATCTGAAGCATTTTTAATTTTTACATTGAGCTTCACATTTTTGTTGAGCTGCAATATGGGCGAATCGAACCAGCAGCTATCAATGTAAAGGTTGTTGCTTTTTTGAGGAATAATAGGAATCAGATAGGTAGAAACGTTGGTGTCTTTTTGTATTGCATCAAATTGAGTAACGCTCTTTTGAAAATCGCTGATAAGGTAAGAAGCTTTGTTGGTTTGTGGCGAAAGGTTTAATACATCATTCTGGCGTTTGAGAATCTCGGGCAGCTTGCGTACTGAAGGCGATATTTCTACTTCATCCAATAGTTGCAAAAATTCTTCTTTGCTGAACAAATGCTGGTGTTTTCCTTCAAAATCGTTGGTAAGCAATTGGAATAAATCGGAATTAGGATAGGCTGATACTATTTCCCTGGCTTTTTGTTTGGCTACATCCAGCAGTTTGGTTTCATCAGCAATGGATTCCATGCTGAATGAGTTGTCAACATAAATGCTTACTACGTTTTTGCCTTGTATGGCTTTTTTGTTTCCCATAAAAGGCAGATAGGGTTGGGCAAATGCCAATACCAGACAAATAATTGCCAGTATTCGCATGGCAAGTATTAATAAATGCTTGAGCCGCGAATATTTTTGGGTTTGAACTTTTAGTTCTTCCAAAAAACTTACGTTGGAAAAATAAACTTTCTTAAACCTTCGGAAATTAAATAGATGTATGATGATTGGTATGCCCACAGCGAGCAGTCCCCAAAGGAAATATGGATTTATAAAGTGCATTGCGATGAATTGAAACAGCGATTAAAATTAGTGCAACAAAGATAAGGATATTTATTGATTTATAGATTTGATGAAGTATTGATTATTTTTATTTTTTACCTCATAAAAACATCCATCTATCGAAGCATTGGCAGTATTATCTTATCTTTTGGTTTCTTTAGGAAAACTGGGTACAAGTTTATTAGGAAGAGATAATTGGGATAAAGGTATTATCAATGTCAGCAAATTACTGATTGGGAGGATGCTCATTTTGCAGTAACACTTTACTATTATTATCGCTATTTATCAGATTAACTGGAGTTATTGTCATGTCCTTAGGATTAAAAACAACAGCTTGTTCAAGGGATTTCTTATTGATGGCCATTGTAATTGAATTATCTCTAGTTTGTGGTTTAGTGTCTGAAAAATCAACTATTCCAAACTCTGTCGTAATATTTTCATTATTTATTTCACCAATTAAAGTAAATGGTGCTTTTAGTATAGTTAGTGAATTGACTTTCTGTGCAAAATTTTCTGTGTGTAACGGGAAGCAAATTTGAAAAGAATAATTTAATACTTGTAAACAGAAAATGTGCAAAGGATATTCCTTGGATGGAAAATCCTCCTTTCTTTTAAAAATCATTGCGAATGGATAGTCGTAGCCAACATTGCATTTTGTAATAAAAACCTTTATTATTTCTTTGTATTTATAGGAATTAATATCTCTCAAAAAATTGATTGCTTCTTTATATTCTAAAAAATCATCTATAGGCATAATACTCATTGCTATTTTAAGTAAAGCCATAAAAAAATCCCTTGGAATATACTTTTGTGTATTAATAACTACTTTAAATTCATTTGAGTTGCTAAATAAAAAGTCGAAATTTTCAGCACCTCTTTCAATCAAAGTAACCCCATTTCTACTATTAATATGTATATTACCATTATTTGATTCAAAGCCTGGTATTTTCATATTTGAAGGAGGACGTAAAAATGTTCTTTCTATTCCTAGATAGTTTGAAATATTTTGTTCAAATCTGCCAAATAATTCATTACATTTATCACATTCTTCTGGATACAAGCATCGTTTGCTTCCT
>CAZUCB010000021.1:0-20434 GCA_964618755.1 uncultured Bacteroides sp.
ATGCCTATAAAATAGAAGCTATAGATAAAAGGAGTAAAGAAAAGAAAATCCATAGTGGAAAAGTAACTGTGATATATTAATTACTTAATAACAACAATATGAAAATTAAATTAATTATTTTACTGATGCTGATAAGCACTGGCTTATCGTATTCGCAGATTATAAAAGGAATAGGCATCAAAAGCGGGTTAAGCTTATCCAATCAATATTGGGAGGATACAAAATTTAGTTACGACTATAATTTTGTTACCACACCGGGCTATTACGAAGCCATTACCATTGATTTTATCAATAAAGAGTATTGGGAACTCTCAGCCGATCTGGGTATATATCAGAGTGGAAGCAAATCAGAAATAAGTCCGTTTTCTGGTTATACAACTGAAACATTGGGAGAGTTTAATTTTAAATTTGGCTTTATTACGTTAAGCCCTGTTGCAAAGTTTAAAATTCCGATTAAATCTTTTACGCCTTATCTGTTGCTAGCCCCCCGCTTTGATTATTACAATGCTGATGTAAGTAATAATTTTGCAAATTCATTTCAATCAACTATCCTCAAACCTATATGGGGTTTTACAGTTGGCGAAGGTGTTGCATATAAAATTAAAAACTTCAGCCTGTTTGCCGAATATCAATTCTTTTACAGTTTTAATTATTTAATGGACGAACCGGCAACGTATCCCAATTATTACGTAAGCAGAGATAAAGTTAAAACCAACACCCATATAATAAGCTTGGGATTAAAATATCATTTTACCAAAGACTAAAAAAGATGAAAACTAAATTAATTATTTTACTTCTAATCATAAGCAATAGCCTTTCTTATTCGCAAATAGTAAAAAGCATAGGCATCAAAAGCGGAATTTCTCTTTCAAACCAAGATTGGGTTCACTCTTTATATAGTTATAACCGAAACTTTAATTTAATGCCTGGTATTTACGAAGCTATTACTGTAGATTTTATATCTAAAAAGCATTGGGAATTATCTGCTGAAATAGGGTATTACCAAAGCAATAGCAAGAATGATATAAAAATTTATTCAATCAATATTAGCGAAATTACTCCCAGCGATATTTTGTGTTTTGGTTTTATTAGTTTTAGCCCGGTACTTAAGTTAAAAACACAACTTAAATCTTTTACGCCCTATTTACTCTTAGCACCTCGATTAGATTGTTACACTGCTGATTTTAGCAATGATAATGCAAATTATTTTAAAAATGATATTCAAAAGAGCATTTGGGGCTTTACTGTTGGCGAAGGTGTTGCATATAAAATTAAAAACTTCAGCCTGTTTGCCGAATATCAATTCTTATATAGTTTCAATTATTTAATTGACCAGCCTGCAGTCTTTCAAACAGCACTTTTAGAAAGAGACAGGGTAAAAACCAACACGCATGTAATAAGCATCGGGTTAAAATATCATTTTGTTAAAGAATAAAAATCAGAGCTTATTTCTTGCCAGTTTTATTATTGCTTTTCATCCATTGGCTGGCTTGCAACATCGAAAAACTATAAGTTTTCATGCTATCGGCAATAGCTTTGTGTTGGGGTAAATAGTTGTGCGTATCCTGGTTTTTATATTTATACAAACTCTCGTTGCCATTGGTTCTATAAACATAAAAGAACTCCTGATTGGTGCATCCAATTTTATCGTCAGCACTAAAAAACATAAACAGACGATTTTCTTTCAGCAAATCAACACCCGGAGTATTGTTTACATACTTATATCCTAACAAACCCATAATAGTAGGATAAACATCAATCTGTCCTCCGAAATTTTGTATCGCCTGAGTTGTTTTTAATAATTTGGGAGCATATACTATCAGTGGAATATGATTGTATGAAATTGGCATATCATATACATTACTTCCCACCACTGCACCATGGTCGGCCAGGAATACAAAAATAGTATTATCAAACCATGTTTGTTGGCTGGCAACATCCATAAAATGGCGGATGGCCCAATCGGCATATTCTACAATACCTTCGTGAATATCTTTATTCCTAGGTTTAAAATCTATATCTTCGGGGATAATATAAGGTCCATGATCGCTGGCAGTCATAAACGTTGCAAAAAAAGGCTTTTGATGAGCATACATATCGTTTAAAACAGGAATTGCATATTCAAACATATAATGATCGGGAACGCCCAGGGTGCTTAATACTTTGGCTGAAGGATAATCTTTTTGAGAAATAATTTTATCAAAACCATTGGCATGCAAAAAACCCGATACATTATCGAATTGTTCGTCATGTGTGGTAATATAAATATTTTGATATCCAAAGCCTTTTAAGGTATTCGATAAGCCTGTATATTGAGGAATTACAGTTCCGTTCATCGGGTGTTGTTTCAATAACGCTGGATAGGAAAACAAGGTAGAGAATATGCCATTAAAAGTATGAATTCCGGCTGAATAAAAATTATCAAAGCAATAATTAATGTTCGCCAAACTATCCAGAAAAGGTGTAAGGTTTTTGGTATTGCCATATCTCGCCATTTTATTCGCCGACATACTTTCCATAATAACCAGCACCACATTGGCATGTAAAGGCTGCTCATTGCCTTTTATTTCCCTTACAAAAGGCATATTCCCGTCAGGAATGTTCATGTATTGATTGGCATTATAAATAGCCTGCTTTTCGTCCATCAAATGCAAGCTTTCGTTTTCAGGATTTATTTTATCCAAATAACTTTGTATAAAAGTAAATACCGGGTTCAAGCCTAATTGATTGGGGAAAGCGTAATTAGAAAAATAAGCAGTACCAACTTTTATTGGCGATTTCTTTTCAATACGTCCACGTATTCCCAGAAACATAATTGCCAATGCCAGTAATGAAAACAGGAATAGTTTAATAAAATAACGCATCTTATTTTCGTGAACAATATCGTTTACATCCTTAATAATTCTTCTTTTAATAAACGAAAGCGAAAAATAGAAACCAGTACAAACTGCAATAAAAACGAAGAGATAAATCAGATAACTCATCTCTTCAAAAATCATTTTAAAGCCAAAGCTTGCATTTTGCATCCAGCTCAACACCACAATGGTTAAACGGGAAAAATAGTAGTTAAAAAAAGGAATATCGATGGCACAAACAAGAAATGTGAATACGTAAAGTATGAAAAGAAAAACATGAATAATTTTGTACAACAAGGCTTTGTTAAACCTAAAAAAAGAAGCAACACATAGAATCAGTAAAGGGAAAAACAAAAGATAGCCCGAAATTACCGTATCAAAGCGCCAACCCATAAAGAAGGCTTTGCTAATCAAAGTAAATTTATCGGGAAGTATTTGGAGTTGCTTAATTTCCGTAAATAAAAGCACCAATCGGAACAATGTAAAAAACATTATTCCGATTAGATAAATTGATCCAATATATTTTACGTGAATAGGTAACTTCGATAATAATCGCTTCATTTGAAGGAATTAAAAATTAAGTATAAGAAACAAGTAATTATCTTTTAAACTTTATGAACTTTACAAACTCACTAAAGTGTTTTCAAATATTCTGTTATATTGGCTTCTACTCTTTTTACTACATTCGAAACATCGGCTCTTATAAATTTTTCGCCGGTAATATTTTCGTAAAGTTCAATATATCTTTCCGAAACCTGGTGAATAAATTCATCTGTCATTTCAGGAACATTTTCACCATCTCTGCCTTGGAATCCATTTTCCATCAACCATTCGCGAACAAATTCTTTGGAAAGCTGCTTTTGTTTTTCGCCTTTCGCCTGACGTTCGGCATAGCCTTCAGCGTAAAAGTACCTGGAAGAATCTGGTGTATGAATTTCGTCAATTAAATAAATAACACCATCGGCTTTTCCAAACTCATATTTGGTATCTACTAAAATTAATCCTTTTTGAGCAGCAATTTCGCTTCCTCTTTTAAAAATAGCAAGTGTATATTTCTCAAGCATTTCATAATCCGCTTTACTTACCAAACCCAATGAAATAATTTCTTCTTTAGAAATATCTTCATCATGACCAATAACCGCTTTGGTCGTTGGGGTTATGATTGGTTGAGGAAATTTGTCGTTTTCTTTTAAACCTTCAGGCATCGCAACACCACAGATTGTTCTTTTTCCTTCTTTGTATTCTCGCCATGCATGACCTGACAAATAGCCTCTAACTACCATTTCCACTTTAAAAGGCTCGCAAAATCTCCCAATAGTAACCATAGGATCGGGTACTGCAATTTTCCAGTTTGGTACAATATCTAAAGTTGCATCCAATGCCTTAGCTGCAATCTGATTTAAAACTTGTCCTTTGTAAGGAATACCTTTGGGTAATACTACATCAAAAGCCGAAATTCTATCGCTAACAACCATTACAAGGTGTTTATTATCGATAGTATAAACATCTCTTACTTTTCCAATGTAAACGTTATTTTGTTTGGAGAAATTAAAATGTGTGGAGGTAATTGCGTTACTCATATTATATTGATATTTAATAATTAAACTAATTTTTGAATAAACTTAAAACACTGCGAAATTATAGAAAATAAACGATTCTAAAAAAAATGAATTCATATAATTTTCTAAAGAATTAAAGAGAAAAACTATCAATAAATCTTTTCACTTCCGCCTTTCTACTTTAACCTTTATCCTTTAACCCTTAATCATTATTCATTATTCATAAACCCTGCTTCTTCTATTACTTTTAAAAACGACTGAGAAAAATAAACATTATCCTTTTTGGTATATCTGTTTTTAGTAAATATCTGAGCCAGATTTTCAAGTTGGTTTTCTTCTAATAATTTTTTTGTAAGCGGTAAAGCTTCTTTTTCACGATAGATTTCATCAATATCCTGTTCAGAATAATCTTTGTAAAATTCATTGTGCACAATTCCTTTGTAAGGTAATCTGTCAACCAATTCCGGGTTTTCGTCAGGGTAACCAACAACAAGTGTAGTGATAGGAACAACTCCTTTAGGACATTTTAGAAATTCGATGATTTTATCAGCCATATATGTGGTAGTACCTAAATAGCAAATTCCCAAGCCAAAAGATTCAGCGGCAATTGTAACATTCTGAGCTACCAACAAAGCATCAATAGCTGCAGTCATAAACGAAAGAAAGTTGTCATAACCTGGTTCAGCATTTCGTTGTTCGCACCATTTATTAAAGCGATTAAAATCGGCACAAAATGTAAGGAGAACAGGTGCTTGCTTAACCATTGCTTGTCCGAAATGAAACTTAAACATTTCTTCTTTGTGTTTTTCGTCTTTGGTAATAATAATGCTGTAAACTTGCATATTACCAGTAGTAGAAGCCCTGAAACCAGCTTCCAGTATCTGATTTAAAATATTATCTTCAATGGGTTGGCTTTTGTACTTTCTGATTGTACGGTGTTCTAATAAGGTTTGCATTGTATCCATTTTCTGTTTGTTTTAATGATGAATTATCGAATTACTTTTAACTTAGTAAACTTTACGAACTTTTCACTCATATCATCGTTTTATATTTTTTATTGTTTTCACATTATTTAATTCTCTTTGTGCATCTTTGGCTATCCATTGAGCTGTTTTGTTCTTATCTTTTAATAATATTTCAATACAATCAAGTGCTTTGTCTCGCATATAAAGACTTCTTTTTCCCATTTGCCGTAATGCCCAATTGACAGCTTTTTTTACAAAATTTCTATCATCTTTCGAATGTTTAACGATTAATTCAAAGAAAGGCAGAAATTTATCATCTTTAGCTTTTTTATCACCTATAGCAAGTGAAGCCATCATTACGAAACCTGCACGTCTAATATATTCAACATCAGAAAAAGACCACTCTACAGCTTTTTCATAAGCAAATGAAGTATATCTGAATAAGTTTCCACAACATTGGTCGCATAGATCCCATGAATTAAAGTCTTTTACCCATTCATTCATTTGCAAGGATGTAACGTCATCAGCAATATCAATCATACTTGCCAAAATACGAGCTTCGTGATATCTAGTTTGCCATAATTCAATTGCCAATGTATGATTTTTACCAATACGTTTTGCCAAAATTCGCAATTGTACCATTGAAATACCAAAAGCATTTTCGGTATTAATTCCAAACCTCGACATGCCTTCCAGCGATTTTTCATTTCTTAGCAATTGCAACTCGATTATAACAGTATTTTTATCCATATTTAAAAACCTAAAAATGTATAAATCCATGTACCTAAAATGATTAAATACAAAATCTCTGAAATAATAAATTTCTTAACTTGCAAGATATATTTAGAAAATAAAAATGAAAATGGAATGAAAAGCAAACATAAGTGAAAAACAAAAAAATCTTTTGCAAAAAAAAGTGATAAAAATGCAATTATAAAAAACATAATCAGCACAATAACTTTCTTACGATAAAAAATAGATTTTTCACTCAGTCGAGAGGATATAGAAAAAAATGAGAAAATGAAAAATAAAGCAAGAACTCCTAAGAAAATAAAATTTGATATTGATAAATGTGGAATGTGAAAATCCACTTTTTTGAAAAATACTAAATATGAAGTAATCTTGTTTTCAAATGTATTACTTAGAAAATAATAGCTAAACAAAAATAAATAAGGTGTAATAAAGCCTAACAAACTTATTATCCATTCCCTCCATTTAAGAAGACTAAATACCAAGAAAACCAACCAAATAAAAAATATAAAAAAGACTACTGGAAAATAGAACATAGAACCTAATGCAATAAAGAACGTTGCATTAAAAACTTGCTCATAACCATCTGGTTTGCTATATGTTGTTAAAATAATTTGCAAAGCTGCAATTAAAAAAAAGTTTGCAAATAACAACGGATGAATACTTTGAAAACCTGCAAAACTGCTCATCAGCAAAACATATAAAAAAGAAGGTAAAATGCTATTTTTGGGAGATAAATCATTCGATGACAAAAGCATTTTAAACAAAATGGACTGCCCTATCAACAATAAAAAGCTAAGAATTATCTTAAAAATAGGATTGTCATCTAAAAACCACTTTACAATATCGTATAATGGAGCATTCACTGGAGAATAAATCACATCAGCTGACATAAAAGGTTTTATCCAAATAATTATTGAAATTATTATAAAAAAAATGAATTGAAAAATAAAATCGGATTTAAAAATCTTAGTAAACATTTGCAGGAGATTTTGGCTACAAACCTACAAAAAAAAACTCAGATGGATAAAAGCTTTAAAGAGATTTTTTACAATTATCAAATCATTTTTTTCAAATTACCAAATTACTACTTCTGCTTTCTCATTAATATAAATCAAGTATTTCTTAATTTTTTTGTACCCCATTTCTTCCAAAGCTTTTTGATAATGATCTAATTGTTTTTTATGGCTATCTTCTGGTTTTCCAGTTTTATAATCAATAATACTAACTACATCAGCTTTAAACAGTAATCTGTCGGGACGTATTGTTTTTCCATTACTTAATAGAATTTCCGCTTCGTTTTTTGCTTCATAAGCATTTTCAAATAAATGCTTCACTTCATCGAGTAGCCAGAGTTTGTTGAGTAATTTTATTAAATCATTTTTTTCTTTTATTGTGATTAAGCCTTTGGTAAGCAATTCTACTACCTCTTTTTCAATTTCAGATTGATTTTTGATTTTTGATAAAACCAAATGGATAAAATTTCCAAAACGTCTATTGCCATCAGGATCATCAGGATTCCAATTTTGAGGTGCTAAATTACTGACAATGATTCGTTTTTGCCAGTCGAATGAATAGAAATCTTTCATAAATAACATATTATCAGTTTTTGAGCTAGCTTTCAATGGTATTTGTGAAGTTTTTCCGATAGAATAGGTGGTTTTTCCTTCTTCCCAAAACTGAATATGCTGTAAAAAACCTTTAAATAATACAGGTAATGATAGAGTGGCTGCTTCCTGTTTTGCAGAAGGAAGATTACTGATGATATACAATCTTTCTGAAGGACGAGTGAGTGCTACATACAACAAGTTAATCAAATCGAGTTTCGATTTTTCAGTTTCATTTTTATAATTTTCAGAGAATCTAGTGTCTTCCAATTGTTTATTCAAACTGAGTAATGCAGTTGTAAGCGAAGGTAATTCTTTATCTTCCAAATCTATCCATAACATGTCCTTGGTGTTTCTTTGTTTGTCTTCGGCAAAAGGAAAAATAACTACCCTGAACTCTAAACCTTTGGATTTATGAACCGTCATTATATTTACAGCGTTAATACCAGATGGCGTTTTTAATGAAATTTTAGTTTTTTGTTCTTCCCACCATGCCAAAAAATCAACAATATTTGCGGTTTTCTTTATCGAAAAATTCAAAACACAATCGAGAAAAAACTGTATATAAGGGTTATTGGTATTATTAAGTTTAAAAATACGGATAAGCGTTTCACAAAGCTCATACAATGGAAGTTTGAGTAAATGTTTACTGTTGAAAGCATAGTTATTTTCATTCAAAAAAGCATCAAACTTTTTATTATGCGAAGTATCATTTTGTATGCTATTTTTCAAAATATTCTGAAACAAATCTTCATGAATATTTCCGGTAGTAATTAAATACTGAATGAGCTGTGCTTTAGAAATCAAGTCATTAGAATTACCAAGTAGTTTAAGCAATGCAATCATAAGTCTTACATGAGGAGATGCATTTAAAAGCAATGATTCGCTGGAGATTATATCAATTTTATGATCCGATAAAAAACAAGCGACTTTGTTGGCTTGTTTATTATTTCTGCATAAAACTGTAATGTCTTTCCACTGATATCCGTCGTTTAGGAGCTGATTGATAGTTGAAAGGACAGTATCAAAAGTATTTTGCTGATATACATCCTTGTCTGCTTCTTTGTCAAAAAAATCAAATTGTATGTATCCTCCATTGTTTTCAGGAATAAATTTCTGTTCAAGATTATCATAGATGATTTTTAAATTATCGGCTAAATAAGCAGAAACAAAACGAAAAAACTGATTATTGAAATCCACAATCTCTGCTTTTGAACGAAAATTATTTTGTAGAAATCGAGGCTCAAAATTCCGTATCAGCGTATTTTCTCTTTCGTTGATGATTTCATTGTCTGGTTTTTTGTAAATCTGAGGTAAATATGCAAATTGCTCAACTTCACCTCCCCTGAAACGATAAATTGCTTGTTTGCCATCTCCCACTATCATATTAAAATTATTTTCAGCTAATGAATTATCTAACAATGGGAGCAAATTTTGCCATTGAAGTATCGAAGTATCCTGAAATTCATCCAATAAAAAATGTTTGAATCTTTCGCCCAATCGCTCATAAATAAATGGAATTGGTTCATTTACCACAATGTCAGAAATACGTTTGTTAAACTCAGAAATGTGCAATACATTCTCGTTTTCACGCATCTCATCCATTATTTTTTCTATTTCATTTAGCAAACCCAAAGAATATAAATTCTTTAAGATTAAATGTCTGATGATATACGTTTCGTAATCTGTTTCTAATAAGTTATTAATTTTGTGATAATTATCAACAAATAATGGTTTCAATAATTCTATATTAGCCTTATCTTCAGCAGTTGCTTTTCCCGATAACCATTTATCATCTTCAATAGCTTTTTTTACATAATTATTGGGTTTTGAAATTATTCCCTGTGATAATTTTTCAAAATATTTGCCAAATCCTTTATCGCCATAATAAAAAGCAGCTTGAGGAATATTATTTTTATTTATTTCCCCCCAGACTTTGCTTCCAATAACTATTCCTTGTTGATCAAACGATTTGATTAATTGATTTAATTGAGTCAGAATAATTTTAAAATCAGCTAATTCAAGCAATTTTATTTTTTCAATTTTAACTTGACTGTCTTCTTCCAGTAAAATCTTTGCAAATTTCTTTAAATCGTTTTCAATGTGCCAGCTTTGATCGTTATCGGCTTTGGATTTGGCAAAATCAAACAAAAAAGCAGTAAGTAAATCATCGTTTCCCATTCTATCAATCAGTAAATCTACAGCTTGAGAAATCAATGTTTCACCATCCATTTCTACGTTAAAATTAAGCGGTAATCGTAAATCATGGGCGAAAGTCCTTACGATACGATGCACAAAACTATCAATAGTTCCTATAGCAAAATTGCTATAATTATGCAGTATTAGGGATAAAGTCAAATTCGCATTTCTACATATATCTGTTTCTTTTAAGCCTGTCTGCACAATAAGATCTGGCAGTAAATGCTGTATAGGTTTTCTTTCATCAAAGCTAAGTTTATGATATGATGCTAGTAGCTTAAGAGTTTGTAGCACCCTTTGTTTCATCTCAGCCGCAGCTTTATTGGTAAAAGTTATTGCTAATATAGATTTGAACTGATAAGGATTTAGCAATACCAATGCAAGGTATTCTTTCACCAATGTATAGGTTTTTCCAGAACCAGCAGACGACTTATAAACTGAAAAGCTCATATTGTAATTTTGTTATATTTTTATTCCGAATTTTTTTAGCACATAAATCATCAAAAAGTAAGAAAAAACCATAACAACAGTAGCAATGGTCATTGATAAATAGAATTGAACATTTCTTTTTAAAAGATAGGGAAATAGTAAAAAGAAACTCAAAGAAGGTATTACCAACCAAAATATACCTGTTGACAAATCAGCAATTTTGCTTACATCTTTTGTTTCAATATAGAGCCATATAAAAGCAAGAAATGAAATCAACGGAATAGAAGCTAAAATACTACCGATTAAACTGCTACGTTTTGATATTTCAGAAATCATAACAATAATAATAGAAGATGTTAGAATCTTAATGATATAATACCACATAATTTAAAATTTTATTGTAAAAGTAATCAGAAAAAAGAAACAAAATACAAAATACAAACAAAATAAACTGACATTTTGTCAGCAAACCTGACATTAAAATTGCTTTTTTGATTAAAAATCTGCCAAAATTGACAATGGCACAGGTATTGATAATTGGAAAATGTAATTTTCAGAACACACAAATAATAATTAATAATACATAAAAAAATGGGAAAAATAATAGGCATTGACTTAGGAACTACTAACTCATGCGTATCAGTAATGGAAGGTAACGAACCAGTTGTTATACCAAACAGTGAAGGTAGAAGAACAACCCCTTCAATTGTTGGATTTACCGAAAACGGAGAACGTAAAGTTGGTGATCCTGCAAAACGTCAGGCAATTACAAATCCTAAAAAAACGATTTCTTCTATAAAACGTTTTATGGGTGAAACTTACGATCAGGTTTTAAAAGAAATTAAAAGAGTTCCTTATGATGTAATTAAAGGAGAAAACAATACTCCAAGGGTAAAAATTGATGAAAGACTATATTCTGCACAGGAAATTTCAGCTATCATTTTACAAAAAATGAAAAAAACAGCTGAAGATTATCTTGGACAGGAAGTTACAGAAGCAGTAATTACAGTTCCAGCCTATTTTAGCGATTCACAACGTCAAGCTACCAAAGAAGCCGGTGAAATTGCAGGTTTAACAGTAAAACGTATTATAAACGAACCTACTGCTGCAGCTTTAGCTTATGGTTTAGATAAAAAACATCAAGATATTAAAATAGCTGTTTTCGATTTAGGTGGTGGAACTTTCGATATTTCTATTCTTGAATTGGGCGAAGGTGTTTTTGAAGTAAAATCAACCAACGGAAATACACATTTAGGTGGCGATGATTTTGACCATACAATAATAGATTGGTTAGCCGAAGAATTTTTGAAAGATGAAAACATAGATTTGCGTAAGGACCCAATGGCTCAGCAACGTTTGAAAGAAGCTGCAGAAAAAGCTAAAATTGAACTATCAAGTTCAGCTTCAACTGAAATTAATTTACCATACATTATGCCTGTTGATGGTATTCCTAAGCATTTGGTTCGCACCTTATCACGAGCTAAATTTGAACAATTGAACGACAAATTGATACAAGCATGTATCGAACCTTGCAAATTGGCTTTAAAAGATGCTAATTTAACTACTTCAGATATTAACGAAGTAATTCTGGTAGGTGGATCTACACGTATTCCTGCAATTCAAAAATTAGTGGAAGACTTTTTCGGAAAAACACCCTCAAAAGGAGTAAATCCTGATGAAGTTGTTGCAATTGGAGCTGCTATTCAAGGTGGCGTTTTAACCGGTGAAGTAAAAGATGTATTGTTATTGGATGTTACTCCTCTTTCATTAGGTATTGAAACTTTAGGAGGAGTGATGACAAAGCTAATTGAATCAAACACCACCATACCAACCAAGAAATCAGAAACATTTTCTACTGCTGCTGATAATCAAACTTCTGTTGAAATTCATGTTTTACAAGGAGAAAGACCAATGGCAGTTAATAATAAAAGCATCGGACGATTCCATTTAGATGGAATTCCTTCAGCTCCAAGAGGTATTCCTCAAATTGAAGTAAGCTTTGATATTGATGCCAATGGAATTATGCATGTAGCAGCAAAAGATAAAGCTACAGGAAAATCGCAACAAATTCGCATTGAAGCTTCTTCAGGTTTAAGCGATGAAGAAATTAAAAAAATGAGAGCTGAAGCTGAAGCAAATGCCGAAACTGATAGAAAAGCAAAAGAGGAAATTGACAAATTGAACGGAGCTGATGGCTTGATTTTTCAAACAGAAAAGCAAATGAAAGAATTTGGGGATAAAATACCTGCTGATAAAAAAGCTGCTATTGAAAGTGCATTGAATGAACTGAAAGAGGCTCATAAAAACAAAGATATTCCTGCTATTGATATTGCAACTGAAAAATTAAATACTGCATGGAATGCCGCTAGTGAAGAAATGTACAAAGCTACACAAGAAGCACAGAAAAATGGAGGCGAATCTAATGCACAACAAAACACTAGCAATGAAAAACCAAAAGATGCTGAAGTTACTGATGTTGACTTTGAAGAAGTAAAATAAGAAGCAAATTATTGTACGCTATTAAAAAAACAAAAGGCTGTTAATGACAATATTAACAGCCTTTTATTTATCTAAAAAAAAGATATTTTCGTTATTGTATTAAATTTTCTTAAAACTTACGTTAAAATATAATTTTTTATCATTTTTATATGTAGATTTGTAAAATTTTTCTAATAGAAATTAAAGAGAAACAATCATATTAATAATTAATGAAAAACATCATGAAAAAAACAATTACTTTTTTTACATCACTTATTGTGATGATTTTAATGAGCATGACCGTGAATGCCCAAGTATTAATCAATGAACAATTTGATTATCCTGTTGGGGATTCGTTATCAGGTCATGGATGGGCTACTCACGGAAATTTAGGTGTAAATACCATTTTGACAGTTAGTGGAAATTTATCTTATACAGGATATTGTACTCCTTCAGGTCAAAGTGCCTCTCTTTCAAGCGCTGGAGGACAAGACATTAACCGTACTTTTACATCACCAACATCTGGTAGCTTATATGCAGCTATACTGATTAATGTTACAAGTGCTACTACAACTGGTGATTACTTTTTAGCTTTTTTTAAAGCTACTACTACTATGTCGGGTCGTGTTTTTATCAAGAAAGATGCAACTGATGCTACCAAATTTACATTAGGTACCGTAAAGGCATCTACAGGCACTCCAGTTTATTCAAATGTGCTTTTAAGCATGAATACTACACACCTGGTTGTTTTAAAATACACTATTGTTGCAGGGGCAACAAATGATGTTGTTTCTATATTTGTAAATCCTTCTACAGCCTCAGAAGGAACTCCAACTGTAACTGCTTCTGACATAACCTCCTTAGACTTAGATCCAATTGGAGGAATTGCTTTACGTCAAGCAAGTGCAAGTTCAGCTCCTGCTCTTACAGTTGATGGTTTAAGAGTTGCTACTACTTGGGCTGATGCTATCGGTTTTAGTGGAACAGTTACTTCTCCTGTTGTAACAACAGGAACAACCTCAGGAATAACATCAACTACAGCTATTTGCGCTGGCAATATCACCACCGATGGTGGAGGTGCAATTACAGCAAAAGGTATATGTTATGGTGCTTCTATTAATCCAGATATTACTGGCACAATAGTAATTGTTGCAGGTAGTGCTACTGGTGTTTTTACTGGAAATTTAACAAGCTTAACAGCTGGAAATACATATCATTACAGAGCTTATGCTACTAACTCTGCAGGAACTGCTTATGGTGCTGACTCTACCTTTACAACAGCAACTGGTGCTGTTGTTCCTGTAGTTGTTACAGGTGTGGCTTCTGCAATTGCTACAACTACTGCAACTGTTGCTGGAGATGTAACCAATGATGGCGGTACAACATTAACTGAAAAAGGAATTTGTTTCGGAATTACTGTTAATCCTGATAATACAGGAACAAAAGTGATTGTAAGTGGAACTTCTATCGGCGCTTTCACTGGTAATCTTACTGGCTTAACAGCTTCTACATTATATCATGCAAGAGCTTATGCTACGAATGCAATAGGAAGTTCTTATGGTGCAGATATTACTTTTACAACTCAGGTAGCAGGCGTTCCTTGTGCAACTATTGCTGAATTAAGATCAAAAACAGCTGATAATTCAACTATTTATCAATTAACAGGTGAAGCGTTTTTAACATTCAAACAAACGTATAAAGGTCAAAAATGGATCCAAGATGCAACTGGAGCTATTATGATTTATGATGGTGCTACAACACCTGTAATATCTACTGTTTACAATATTGGTGATGGAATTACTGGCATAAAAGGAAAACTAGATAGATATTATGGCTTATTAGAATTTGTTCCTGTTGCAGACCCTGGTGCTGCCACTTCTACAGGACATGTTACAGTTCCAACTGAAGTTACAGCTGCTGATTTGGCTGCTGCTGATACAAATACAATGTATGTTAATCAATCAAAATTAATAAAACTTGTTGGTGTTTCATTCACAGATGCTAATGGTGCTTTAAAATTTTCTACAAACAAAAAATTTAGAATGACACAAGGTGCAACCACTGACTCATTATTTTTCACCAATTTCTTTGATGCAAATTATGTAGTTACTGCTACTGCTAGCATCATTCCTTCTGGCTTAGGTAATGTAACTGGTATTTGCATTCTTAGTAAAGGAAACTATTATATTACAGCAAGAGATAAAGCCGATATAAGTTTATTAAATGGCATCAACGAAATTGAAGCAAATACAATTGGTATTTATCCTAACCCAAATAATGGTAGATTTACTGTAAATGTTGAGAAATTTAACAATGGTGAAATCAGAATTTATTCTATTGTAGGTAGTTTGATTTTATCTCAATCTATTAATAAAGCTAATAACGAATTTGATTTGTCAAGCAATGGTAAAGGATTGTATTTTGTACAATACACTGACACAAAATCAGGTAAATCGTGGACAGAAAAATTAATAGTTAAGTAAATCTTTATATATATTTTTTCAAAAGGCATTCGAAATAACGAATGCCTTTTGTTTTATAAATATTTTAATTTTCAGATTAAATTCAAAAATAAAAACAATTCACATGACAAAAACAATTACTCTTTTTACATCAATTATAGTGGTGATTTTAATGAGTATAACTGTAAAAGCACAGGTATTACTTAACGAACAATTTGATTATTCAATTGGTGATACTGTAACATCACATGGATGGAATGAACACAGTAATCCCGGTGTCAACAAAATTCTTGTCACCAGTGGAAATCTTTATTATTCTCATTATTTTACATCAGTTGGACAAAGTGCACTTCTTTCAAGTGCTGGAGGTCAAGACATTAATCATACTTTTACAACTCAAACTTCTGGAAGTGTATATGCATCAATTCTAATAAATGCATCAACAGTTTCGCCTTCAACAACAGGTGATTATTTTTTCCATTTTTTGAAGGGGACAACAACCTATGCAGGTCGTGTATATATTAAAAGAGATGCAACTGACACAACCCAATTTAGGTTAGGCATTTTAAAAGGATCAACTACTGCAAATATTGTTTTTTCACCAATATTATTAAGTTTAAACACAACTCATCTTATTGTTTTAAAATATAAAATTATTTCTGGAACTACCAATGATTCTGTATCATTATTTATCAATCCAGAAACCACGTTTGAAGGAAGCCCTTCAATTACTGCATCTGATATTACCTCTGCTGACATTGACCCTGGTATTATTGCTTTGCGGCAACCTGCTGCAAGCTCTGCTCCAAATATTACGATTGATGGTTTAAGAGTTGCAAATACATGGACTGATGCAATTGGTTATAGCGGAATAGTAACCCATGCTGTTGTCGTTACAGGGGCTACTAACGGAATTACATCATTTACTGCCAATTGTGCAGGAAATGTATTATTTGACGGAGATTCTATTATAATAGAACGAGGTATTTGTTATGGAACCTCAATCAATCCTGATACAACAGCATCCAAAATATTAGTTCCAGGATATACTGGCATTTTTAATGCCAACCTAACAAACTTAAATTCTGCAACTTTATATCATTATAGAGCTTATGCAACTAATGGTGTTGGAATTTCTTACGGTGGAGATTCTACTTTTACAACATTAGCAATTCTCCCCATAGTCACAATCTCCAACATATCAGCAATTACCACAACTGATGCAAGCGTTTCAGCTGAAGTTGTAAATGATGGTGGAGCAACAATTTTAGAAAAAGGAATTTGTTATGGCACTTCTTTAAACCCAAGCATAACAGGAACAAAAATAATTGTTACACCTGCTATTATTGGTCAATTTTTAGGAAATCTAACAGGATTAACTTCTTCTACATTATATCACATAAGAGCTTATGCAACCAACATTATAGGTACTGGCTATAGTACTGATTCTACTTTTACAACATTAACAGCTACAATTCCTTGTACAACAATTGCTTCATTACTAGCAAAACCTGCAGATAACACAACTATTTACGAGCTAACAGGAGAAGTAGTTTTAACTTTCAAACAAACTTTTAAAAATCAAAAATGGATACAAGATTCAACTGCAGCAATAATGATTTATGATGCAGTTCCTGCAACTGGAACCATTACAACTGCATTCAATATTGGAGATGGAATTACTGGATTAAAAGGAAAACTTCAAAATTATTATGGATTATTAGAATTTATCCCTACAGCAAATCCAAACCCTGCTACATCTACTGGTAATATTATACTTCCTACTGTTGTAACTGCTGCTGATTTAGCTGCTGCTGATACAAGCAGTTTATACTCTAATCAATCTAAATTAATAAAACTTGTAGGTGTATCTTTTTCAGATGCAAATGGTGTATTAAAATTTGGAACAGGAAAAAAAATCCGAATGACCCAAGGTTCAACTACCGACTCATTATTTTTCTGTAATTTTTATGATGCAGACTATGCAGCCACTACAATGCTTGTACCACAAGGTTCTGGAGATGTAGTTGGTATTGCTATTCTTAGTAAAGGAAATTATTACATTACATCACGTAATTTCTCAGAAATATCAATTACAAATACAGTAATCCCCACTGTTATTACAGGAACTACTACTTTAATTACAGCCACAACTGCCACTTGTGCTGGCAATGTTACTTCCGATGGAGGTGCTACAGTTTCTTTGCGTTGTATATGTTATGATTTGACTCCAAATCCTACTACTGGAAATTATACATCCTGTACCTCTGGTGGAGCTGGGTCTTTTACTGCAAATTTAATCAGTTTAACTCCTGGAACTACCTATCATTACAGAGCTTATGCAACAAATACGGTAGGAACTGCTTATGGTGCTGATTCAAGTTTTACAACCGCAACTTTGGTTGTTGCTCCTACTGTTACAACAGGAACCACTTCTGCAATTACTACCATTGCTGCTACTTGTGCAGGAAATGTTACATCTGATGGTGGTGCTTCTATTACTGAAAGAGGTATTTGTTGGAATACAACTATTAATCCTATAACTACCAATTCAAAAGTAATAGTTTCTGGCAATACAGGAAGTTTCACTGGAAACTTGACAGGTTTAACAGCATCTACTTTGTATCATTATAGAGCTTATGCTATTAATTCAATAGGAACATCTTATGGTGCTGATTCGAGTTTTACAACTACTACTGTTGGTATCAAAGAGAATGAAGCCAACAAAATTGGTATTTATCCAAACCCAAACAATGGAAAATTTACTGTTAATGTTGAAAAGTTCAATAATGGAGAACTTAGAATCTACACAATGCTTGGCAGCTTAATTTTGTCACAAGAAATTAATAAAACAAACAATGAGTTTGATTTTTCAGCTTATGGTAAAGGAATTTATTTTATACAATTCACCACCTCAAAATCAGGCAAATCATGGACAGAAAAACTAATCATAAAATAGTTTATTCTTCTTAGTTCATACAAAACAAAAAGCATCAGATGTTTCTGATGCTTTTTGTTTTATTAGTACTCTCATTTACACTACAACAAATACCTCAACGGTAGCATCATCCATTCAAATATTTTTTCTAAAAAAGGACGAGTCAACCATTTTTCATAATCAAAATCTTCGCAATCTAACATTGTTTTCATTATGTGGTTGCGAATATCAAGATTAATTGAACTGTTTGTACCCAACAATATAATTTCGTATTGATATCTAAAACTTCGGTAGTCAAAATTAGTAGAACCTATTGAAAAAATCTCATTATCTATTAATAAACACTTCGAATGTAGATTATTAGGCGTGTAAAAAAGTATTTTTACATTCTTCTTATAATACATTCCAAGATATTTGTTACGCAACATATCTACCAATTTAACATCAGAATGTTTTGGAACTAAAATTTTAATATCTACACCCCTTTCACCTGCATCCAATAATGCTTTTCGTAATTTATAACCAGGTAAAAAATAAGGTGTCTCTATTAAAATTTCTTTTTTGGCATTATTTATCAGATGAGTATATTCTTTTCTTATTCGCTGAAAATAAATGGAGGGAATATCTTGTACAATTTTATAATCCCCTAATTTTATTATTTTTTTAAACGAAAATTTATTGAATTGGTATTTTCTATAAATCGTAAAACTATCATTATATGTTTTTTTAAAATAGCGAGTAATCTCTCCTTCTATTTTCAATACCGATTCTCGCCAAGCAAGACTATATGTAGAATAATTTGACGAACCAATATAAGTAATATTGTCATCAATTAATAATAATTTTCTATGATTACGCCTGTGGTTTTTAGTAAAAAAATCAAAGAAAAATTTAAACTTTTTAAAATACCGGACTTCGCCTCCATTTTTAATTACAGGTGTAAAGAAAGACGAAGAAACTGAAGTACCCCAGGAGTCAACCAATATTCTTACTTTCACACCTTGTTTGCATTTAGCTGCCAATGCATCTCTAAACTTATAACCGATAGAATCATCATTTAAACGATAAGTTTCAAGGTAAATATAAGTAGTAGCTGCCTCAATATCTTTCAACATTGATTGGAAAAGCAAAGAATTAGAATCAAATAATGTAGCATTGTTAATCATACGAGGATAGCTAACGATAAATTTATAATTACAAAACTACAATTTTTTTTGAGAGATATTATGAATTAATGAAACTGATTTAATAAACAAAAACGTATCTTTGTAAAATCAATATAATTACTACTTCATCATGATTAAATCAATGACTGGCTTTGGGAAAGCGAGCTGTGAATTACCCAACAAGAAAATTTTGGTCGAAATAAAAACGCTGAACAGCAAGCAAATGGATATCAATGCCAAATTACCTGTTTATTATCGTGAAAAGGAGACTGAAATCCGCAGTTTTATTGCTTCTAAACTCGAAAGAGGAAAAGCAGATGTATATATTAATGTTGAAAATATAGGCGGATACGCCGAATGTTCTATCAATAAAGATGTGATTAAAGCCCATTACAACGAGCTTAAACAAATATCTGATGAATTAGGCGAACAACCCAGAGATTTCATGAGTTTACTGATGAAAATGCCGGATATTTATAATACCAATACTGAAGAAATCGGTGACGAAGAATGGAAATCCTTAATGGAAACCATTCATCAGGCAATATTGAATGTAGATGAATTCAGGATAAATGAAGGAAACATACTCTGTGATGATTTGATGAAAAGAATCGAAATGATTGAGCAGTTGCTGAAAGCCATAAATCCTTATGAAGCCAATAGAATTCAATCTATTAAAGATAAATTATGGAAGAATCTGAACGATATGCTGGAAACTTCCAAAATCGATAACAATCGTTTTGAACAGGAAATTATTTATTATCTCGAAAAAATTGACATCACTGAAGAAAAAACACGATTGAAAAAACACCTCGACTATTTTACTGATACCTTGAAAACAGAATTGTCGCAGGGCAAGAAGCTATCATTTGTATGTCAGGAAATTGGCAGAGAAATTAATACCATAGGATCCAAAGCCAATGATGTGAACATACAGCAGATTGTGGTTCAAATGAAAGATGAATTAGAAAAAATAAAAGAACAATTGATGAATATTTTGTAGCGGTTAGTAAAGTTCATAAAGTT
>CAZUCB010000021.1:20534-28070 GCA_964618755.1 uncultured Bacteroides sp.
AAATAAAAGAACAATTGATGAATATTTTGTAGCGGTTAGTAAAGTTCATAAAGTTTATAAAGTATAAAGTATGAAGAATAGATTCTTAATTGCGTTGATGCTGATATTGAGTTTTACTTATACACAATCACAAGACATTCAATATGCTCATTATCTAATAGATTCGCTGTGTTCGCCTGCATTTTTTGGAAGAGGATATACCAATCAAGGCGATACAAAAGCGGCAAGATTTATTGCCAATGAATTTGCAAAAATAAAATTGGCAAAATTCCAAGATAGCTATTTGCAAGAATACCATCTTTCTACCAATACTTTTAGCAAAGAAATGAAAGTTTATATTGGCAATAAAGAATTAACTGCCGGTATTGATTTTATGGTGGCTTTGTCCTCCCCTTCTTTTAAAGGAGAATATAAAGTATTTAAAATCGACAGCAACAATGTAAGAACCAAAGCTGATATTGATAAAATATTGAAGAAGAATCTGAAAAACAAAATTGTAATCATTGACAAACAAAATATTACTGATAAAGAAGTAGTAGATTTCTGGACAAAGCTTAAACGCGAAAATCCATTTCATTCGAAAGCTATTGCTTATATTAGCGATGCAAAGTTAAGCTGGGGTGCTTCGGATGGGAAAAAGCAAAATGATTTTGTAAAACTTAATTTGCTTAGAAAATCATTACCAAAAAAAATAAAGAAAATAAAAATTGAAGTTGAAGCCGACTATTTACAGGATTATACTACTCAAAATATTGTAGGCTATGTAAAAGGCAAATTATATCCAGATTCTTTTTATGTATTTACAGCCCATTACGATCATTTAGGGCAAATGGGTAAAAACGTATATTTCCCCGGTGCCAACGATAATGCAAGTGGTACCGCTATGGTAATGGATTTGGCACGTTATTTTTCTACCGATACTACAAATCAGCCTAATTATTCTATTGTATTTGCATTGGTAAGTGGCGAAGAAGCTGGATTGTATGGCTCTACATATTTAGCCAGTCATCCTTTATTTCCATTGGAAAACGTTAAGTTTTTAATTAACTTAGACATGGTTGGCACAGGTAGCGATGGTATTACAATCGTAAATGCAACGAAATTTAAAGAACAATACAATCGTCTGAATGATATCAACAAAGAAAAAAACTATTTGAAAGCCGTAGTAGAAAGAGGTGAGTCGTGCAACAGCGACCATTGTCCGTTTTATGAAAAAGGCGTTCCGGCTATCTTTATCTATTCCATGGGAGCTGAGTTTAGAGAATACCATAATGTGTATGACCTTCCAAATAAAATTCCATTGACTAAATACAATGAAATTTTTAAATTATTGGTAGATTATTTGAAGTATTAAACTTTATTAAATACAACAAAAAAGAGGCTGTCTCATAAACGAGATGGCCTCTTTTTTTTTGTTATGTAGAATACCATTGCTTATTAGAACAATTAAGCTTATTTACTGATTATCTTTTTTTGTGTCGCTTAACAATTACTTAATGTTAACTTAATCATGGCTTAATAGCATCCTCATTTTTGTAATATACTTTTGCAGTGTAAATAATTTTACCAAAAACAAAAAACACAGCAAACATGAAAAAATTTTATTTATTGATTTTAGTTTTAAGTTGCTTAGCGATAAATGCCAAAGCACAAAGTGTTGAAGACTCTTTAAGAGATCAGATTACAGAAATGAAAGACCGCATCAATGGAATTGATGAAAGGTTAATGACCTCAGAAAATGATTTATCAAAATTAACCAAAATCAAACTATCTGGTTATATTCAAGCTCAGTTTGATAATTTTGAGAACAAAGCTGTTCAGCCAAACAATTATTTTTCGTTAAGAAGAGTGAGATTAAAAGCTACTTACGAAGCTGCTGATGGAATTAAATTTGTAGTTCAACCTGATTTTTCTCCAAGTGGGTTTTCATTAAAAGATGCTTATGTAGTTTTAAATGATCATTTTATTAAAAGTGGAATGTTTAAAAACTCATTAAGTTTAACTGCAGGTAAATTCAATCGTTTAAATTATGAAGTAGAATATTCTTCAAGTCAACGCGAACTTCCTGAACGTTCTACCGTTATAAGAGCTATATATCCAGGCGAACGTGCTTTAGGATTCAAATTAGAAGTTAATCCTCAAAGTATTCCGATAAAACTACAATTGGGAATGTTTAATGGTAATGATGGTGGTTTTACACAATTCTCAGATACAACAGGCAAATCTGCCAATAACAATATTGAAAATAAAGATTTTGACAACTTCAAAGACATCATGGCAAGAGCTACCTATTCATTAAAATTAGGAAACTTTGGTGGTTTAGATTTTGGTGCTCATACTTATTTTGGTTCTTTAAAATCAAGTACAAACGCAACATTACATAGCGATTATACTACAATAGATTCATCAAAAGTGGGTGATGCAGTAAAAAGAAATTGGTTTGGTGCAGAATTTCAGTTGTTTGCTGATGTTTTAGGAGGTATGTCATTAAAAGGAGAATATATTACAGGTAAAAATGCCATGTTAGGTGGTAGTAAATTTGCAAATGGAAGTTTATTACCTAATTTCCAAAACAATTTTGCAGGTTATTACTTGTATTTCATCAAAAATGTTGGCAAGAAAAATCAGTTTGCCTTCCGTTACGATTATTATGATCCAAACACAGATATTACAGGTTCTGATGTAAAAGTATTAAAATACAATGGAGATGCTTCTAAAAAAATAGGTAAATTAACCAGTAGCAAAGCAGACCTTGCATATACAACCTTCACATTCGCATGGCATTATTATTTTGATGATAATATCAGAATATCATTGGCTTATGCAATTGTACAAAACGAAAAAGTTGCAAAAAACACAGCAGGTGTTGGTAATTTAACCGAATCTTATACCAATCCTGATGGAACAACAGCTGTAAATGATTATAGCGATATATTTAAACAAAATCAATTAACCATCAGATTACAGGCAAAATTTTAAGTAAATTTGTAAAAAAAATATTAAAATTAAAAAAGAAAAAAAATGAAAAAATTTCAAACAAAAAAGATAGCAGCTTCAATCGTAATTATAGCTGTTGCAATCGTAAGCTTTGCATTTATCAATCAGGAAAGAATAACCGTAAAAGGTTCTGATACTATGGTGATTCTAGCTCAGAAATGGGCAGAAGTTTATATGAAGAAAAACCCTAATGCATCAATTCAGGTAACTGGTGGTGGTTCAGGTACAGGTATTTCAGCATTAATTAATGGATCTACAGATATTTGCAATTCAAGTCGCAAGATGAAACAAACCGAAATTGACAAATTAAAAGCCCGTTACAATACTTTGGGTGTTGAAGTACCATGTGCAAAAGATGGTATTACTATTTATCTTCATCCAAGCAATAAAGTAAAAGTTCTTACATTGAAACAATTAAGTGATATTTTTTCCGGAAGAGTTAAAAACTGGAAAGATGTTGGTGGAGCCAATGCAGAAATCAGACTATATGGAAGAGAAAACAGTTCTGGAACTTACGTTTTCTTTAAAGATCATGTAGTAAAAGCTGATTATGCGGCAAACTGTCAAACTTTACCTGGAACTGCAGCAGTTGTAAATGCAGTTAAAAAAGATGTAAATGCAATTGGTTACGGTGGAGCTGCTTATTCAACAGGAATCGAAATTTGTAAAGTTAAAAAAGATGATAAAAGTCCTGCTTACGAAGCCAATGCTGAAACGATTAAGAAAAACCAATATCCTATTACCCGTTACTTATATCTATATTTAAGAAACAGACCAACAGGTGCAATAAAAACCTATATCGATTGGATTTTAAGTCCCGAAGGTCAGAGTTTAGTAACCGAAATGGGTTATTTCCCAGTACGTTAAAGGTTAAAAATATTATACTAATATTTTATCTTATCAGGTTTAAACCTGAAAACCTAACAGGTATCGAAAACCTGTTAGGTTTCATTTTTAAGGCAAACTAAAATTAAAAGCGTGTAATTAAATAGTTTATGAATAAATTTAAAAGCTTTATTAAAAATTTGACTGCTAGGTTTAAAGAAAAAGCTTATAATTCGACCGACAAAATCGATATTACCAATAAGCGTTTCAGATGGTCGGATTTTATTGCTGAAAAAATAATTAAATCTGTTGCATTTCTGTCAATTACAATTATCATATTGATATTTATCTTTGTTTTCAGAGAATCATTCCCTATCTTTAATATTGGAGTTAAAGAAAAACCAAAAACGGAACAAACTTCTGAACCGGCACAACAGGAACAGTATGGAGTTGTAACAACAGAACCTGCACAACAGGAACAGTATGGAGTAGAAACCACTGATGAACCTGCACAACAGGAACAGTATGGTGTGCAAACAGATCAGGATACAAGCATGGGTGAAAGTTTTACTCCACATGAAGCTACTGAAAGTGGTTCAACAACTGATCATAATAACAGTGCAATAAAAACATTGCCGACAAAAGAATGGCAACCTGTTTCAGATAATCCTCGTTATGGATTATTGCCTCTATTAATTGGAACCATAAAAATTACATTGATTTCATTATTATTTGCAGGACCTTTATCAATATTAGCAGCCCTTTATACTGCAGTTTTTGCATCGAAAAGAATGAAAGAACTCATAAAACCAACCATAGAAATGTTAGCTGGTTTTCCATCAGTTGTAATTGGTTTCTTTGCTTTGATGGTTATGGCAACATTCTTGCAAAATTTGTTTGGCTACGATGTCAGATTAAATTCATTTGTGGGTGGAATAGCGATGGGATTAGCGGCAATACCAATAATTTTCACCATTACAGAAGATGCCTTAACAGCAGTACCAAGAACTTATTATGAAGCCAGTCTGGCATTAGGGGCTTCTAAATGGCAAACTGCTTTTTTTGTGATACTTCCTGCAGCAACTCCTGGAATTTTTGCTGCCATATTATTAGGAATCGGCAGGGTATTTGGTGAAACCATGATAGCCTTAATGGCAACAGGTAATGCTGCCATGATGGGTATAAATCCTTTTGAATCAGTAAGAACATTAGCTGCAACCATCGGGGCTGAAATGGCTGAAGTTGTATTTGGAGACACACATTACAATGTACTTTTCTTAATAGGTTCAATGCTATTTATATTCACTTTTGCAATTAATGCAATTGCTGAATTTTGGGTAAAAGGTAAATTAATGAAAAAAATTCAAGGAAAATGATATTGAAAAAATTCAAAAACGATTCAAAAGGCTTTATTTTTGAAGGAATAACGCTTTTATCAGCTCTGATTATTATTGCGATACTTGTTGTAATGTTGGTAGTAATAATAATTGAAGGAAAAGAAATGTTTACTTGGGAGTTTCTCAGTACCTTTCCAACAGATGGGATGACCAAAGGAGGAATTTTTCCTGCAATATTTGGTACTGCAATATTAGTAATTATCATGTCGATTGCAGCGGTACCTTTTGGAACAATTACTGCTATTTATCTTACTGAATATGCAAAAGAGAATTCATTTATTGCCAGAAGCATCAGATTTGCAGTCAGAACCCTTGCAGTAATACCCTCTATTATTTACGGATTGTTTGGCTTGGGTTTCTTTATCAAGTTTGTAGGAACCGGAATGGATAGTATTTTTACAGGCGGACAACTAAAATGGGGACAACCCAATATTTTATGGGCTAGTTTAACCATGGCATTGCTTACTTTACCCGTTGTAATTGTATCTGTTGAAGAAGCTTTAAAAACCATTCCAAGGGATTTAAGAGAAGCTAGTCTGGCATTGGGAGCTACCAAATGGCAAACCATTCGCAAAGTTGTTTTACCCGGATCATATTCCGGAATAATGACAGGAACTATTTTGGCAGTTAGCCGTGGTGCAGGTGAGGTTGCCCCTATCCTATTTACCGGTGCAGCTTATTATTTGGCAACATTGCCAGGTTCATTAAGTGATCAGTTTATGGTGCTGGGTTATCATATTTATATTATGGCCACCCAATCAGCTAATGTTGACCAAACCTTACCTATACAATTCGGAACCACATTGGTATTGTTGTTGCTTACTTTTTCACTCAACTTTACCGCTGTAATTTTAAGATATAGAATCAGAAAAAGACGTATTGCATAAAAACTTTATACAAATGAAGAATATTAAAATTCATACAGAAAATATGTATTTACACTATGGAAGTAAAATGGCCTTAAATAACATTTCCATAGATATAACCGAAAACAAAGTTACTGCTCTGATAGGACCTTCGGGTTGCGGTAAATCTACTTTTCTTCGCAGTTTAAACAGAATGAATGATTTAATTGATTCAGTTAAAATAGAAGGAAATATCTTTTTAGATGGTATCAATATTTATGAAAAAAACATAGATGTAGTAAATCTTCGTAAAAAAGTTGGAATGGTATTTCAAAAATCAAATCCATTTGCCAAATCCATTTACGAAAACATAGCTTATGGTCCCAGAATTAATGGTATCAACAATAAAAGCGAGTTGAATGATATTGTTGAAAAATCACTCAGAAATGCAGCTATCTGGGATGAAGCTAAAGATCGCTTGCACGATTCTGCATTGGGTTTATCGGGAGGACAACAACAACGTTTGTGCATTGCCCGAACATTAGCAGTTAACCCTGAAGTTATTCTGATGGATGAACCTGCAAGCGCACTCGATCCAATTTCAACTTCAAAAATTGAAGAATTAATTGTTAAACTGAAAGAAAATTATACCATTGTAATTGTTACCCACAATATGCAACAAGCAGCCAGAATCAGCGATGATACTGCTTTTTTCTATCTAGGTGAATTGATTGAATTTGGCAAAACAAAAAAAATATTTACAAATCCTGACAAAAAACAAACCGAAGATTATATTACTGGAAGATTTGGTTAATTTTGTCGCAATATTATATTAAAATGACTGAAATGGAAAAATACAGGATATTTGACAATGAACTCGAAAAACTAACCGAAAGAGTAGTTAAAATGAGTCATCTGGTTGAAGAACAAGTGAGCAATGCAGTTCTTGCTTTAAATACTTGCGATGCAGAACTGGCAAAGCATGTTATTGATATGGATCATAAAGTTGACAAATTAGATGTAAAAATTGATAAACTTTGTCAGAAAATATTTGCACTACAACAACCCGTTGCTACTGATTTGAGATATATAATTTCTTCTTTAAAGATTAATAATGATTTGGAACGCATAGGCGATCATGCTGTAAATATTGCTAAAAGAATAGATGCTTTGTGCGATTACACTAATTTTTCTAAAGAATTTGGTGTGGATGAAGTTGCCAACAAAACAGTACTACTTTATAAAGATGTTGACCAATTAATCAAAACTAATAATCTGGTATTGGCAAGCGATATTTTTCAGAATGCAATAATAATTAAGGATAGTTGCCATAAAATTTCTGAAAAAATCATTGAAGAAATGATGCAGCAAAAAGAAGTAATTGTAGTAGCTACCAATATTATGATTATTGTAAATTTAATTGAACGCATCGCTTCCTACTCAACCAATGTTGCCGAATCAATAATTTTTGT
>CAZUCB010000022.1:0-22892 GCA_964618755.1 uncultured Bacteroides sp.
TTCATTTATACAATAATGCCGGGGTTTTTACTGCAAAATTACTCATTAGTAATATTTATGGTTGTTTGGATTCCGTTTATAAAAACGTAGTTATTGATACCATCCCTTATCCAAATTTTGCTGCAAATGCAGTTTGTTTAGGGAATAATACTATTTTTTCTGATATTTCAACAACAACAGGTGCATCAATAACAAGCTGGCAATGGAATTTTGGCGATGGAGATACTTCAAATACACAACACCCTCAACATTTATTTCAAAATTCAGGTAACTTTAATGTTTCTTTAAATACAATTAAATCAAACGGTTGTAGTAATGATACAACAATTAATGTTCGTGTTTATCAATTGCCAAAACCTGATTTTACATTAAGCTCTTATTGTGTAAATACTCAGATTAGCTTTGTATCACAAAATACTTTAACTCCCACAATGAAATGGAATTGGGGCTTTGGTGATGGAGGTATAGATTCAATTCAACAACCAAGCCATATTTTTCTTAATTCAGGAAATTATTCTGTTCGATTGCATGTTATTGATTCTAATCAATGTCAGGAAGATACTATTAAACATGTTTTTATTTCACCATTACCAAAAGCTAACTATAGTTTTGATACCAATTGTTTTGGTGAAGCAACACATTTCATCAATTTAACAATTGATTCTAACTATTTAATTAGCAACTGGAACTGGAATTTTGGTGATGCTTCAGTGTCTTCTATTGTTAATCCATCTCATGTATTTAATAATTTTGGCTATTTCAATGTTCAGTTAAATGTAAAAAATATTTATGGTTGTGTTGATAGTATTACTAAAATTATAAAAGTTGATACTTTGCCTATAGCTGATTACGTATTTAACAATGTTCAAATAGGCAATACTACTTCTTTTACAGATATGTCATTAGCTAATTCATTGAATATTGTTGATTGGAAATGGGATTTTGGTGATGGTTTAACTTCTAGTGTTAAAAATCCACAACATTTATATGACTTGCCTGATACTTATGGTGTTCGTTTAATTGTTAAAAATAGCAATGGGTGTAAAGATACTATTATTAAAAGTGTTTTTGTTTTTCCATTGCCAACTCCAAATTTTTTAGTTTCTCCCGTTTGTTTGGGTGATACTTCCCGTTTTATTGATAGTTCGATAAGTTTAGTAGGAAATATAATTGATTGGCAATGGAAATTCGGAGATGGATATACTTCTAATGTTCAAAATCCTATTCATAAATATGTTACTGCTGGAAATTATACAGCATGGCTTACTGTTACTAATGTCAATGGAATTAAAGACAGTATTTCGCATATTGTTACAGTATATCAAAATCCTATTGCATCATTTTATTCAGATACAGTATGTTCTGGTGATACTACTCATTTTTATAATTATTCAACATCTTCGGGTTCGAATATTGTTTCATGGAATTGGAATTTTGATGATGGAAGTACAATTGAAAATTCAGAAAACCCAAAACATAAATATGCCATTGTTAATACATCTGTTTATTATCATGTAAATTTGATAATTACTGACAATTTTGGATGTTCTGATACTTCGGTAAACCAATTAAAAATTTTCCCTCCAGTAGTAGCTGATTTTATAACTGATACTGTTTGCAGTAATTCATCCATTCATTTATCTGATTTGTCAAATAGTGAAGCAGGAAATATTGTAGCATGGAATTGGGATTTTGGAAATGGAATAAGTAGTTCACAACAATATCCTACCTATTCTTATTCAAATATTACAAATGATACAAGTTATAATGTAAGATTAATAGTTAATGATGTTTTAGGATGTAAGGATACTGTCTTTTATCCATTGTTGATTCATCCACAACCTGTTGTGTTTTTTAAATCTGATACATCTTGTTTGGGTTTCTTCTCTCATTTTACAGATTTATCATATAGTAATGGTGGTATTTTGACAATTTGGAATTGGAATTTTGGAGGAACTGCAACATCAAATTTGCAAAACCCAAATCGTTTATTTTTAAATGCTGGAATTTTTAATACAACTTTGAGCGTTACAGATATTAATGGGTGTGCTAATTCTGCTACAATTCCAATTCTAGTTGACTCAATACCTGAAGTTAATTTTTCATTCCAAGGGAATTGTGCCAGTGGATTAATTAATTTTAGCGACAATTCAATTCAACATGGTAGTGTAAATACTTCATGGAATTGGAATTTTGGAGATTTTTATTCTTCAACATTACAAAATCCAATACATTATTATTCAGTTATTGATACTTTTAATGTAATACTTACAGTAAGTAATACAAATGGTTGCTATGGGAGTTTAACAAAGCAAGTATATGTTAATCCATCCATGACTTACGATTTTCACTCTGATACTGTTTGTTTAGGATCTATAACAAGTTTTTATGATTACTTTTTGGTACAGAATACCCAAATTGCAAATTGGTTATGGGATTTTGGCGATGGTTTTACTTCTACACTTCACAATCCCCAACATTTATATAACTCCTCTGGAACATTTAATGTATCTCTTACTGTAACTGATACCAATGGTTGTATTGAAACTATTCATCATAATGCAATCGTAAATACGAAACCTTTAGCTAGTTTTACCTCATCAAATGTATGTGTGGGTGATTCTACAAAATTTTTTAATACTTCATTTTCAATATCAACACTTATTTCTTTTAATTGGAGTTTTGGAGATGGAATTACATCATCATTATCAAATCCAATACATTTATATAATACTTCAGGTACATATTTAGTGAAATTAATTGTTGTTAATTCTAATGGTTGTATCGATTCTGTTTCGAAATATGTTTCAGTTAGTTCAAAACCAATTGCTAATTTTAGTGTTGGAAGTATTTGTGCAGGATTTCCTGTTATAATTTCAGATTCTTCGTTAAATGTAGTTAGTTCAATCAATACCTGGCATTGGGATTTTGGAGATGGAGATAGTTTGATAATTCCAAATCCAAGTTTCTATTTACCAACAATTTCTCATGCTTTTACTAATTCGGGTAATTATATTATCAAATTAACTGTGGGTAATACTATTTGTTCTGATACAATTTCAAAAGCAATTGAAGTATATTCTATACCTGTTGCAGGATTTACTGCACCTAATAATTGTTTTGGAGACACATCAAAATTTACTGATAATTCCGTTGCATCTATTTATCCAATTAGTACTTGGACATGGGGCTTTGGAGACGGAACATTTAGTAATCTTCAAAATCCCAAACATATCTACAACTATTCAGGGAATTATCAAGTTGCATTAACGATAACTGATGCACATGGTTGTTCAAACCTAATTCATAAGACAATTAAAATATATAGCTTGCCAATAGCAGGGTTTACAGCTAATACAGCTCCATTTCCTTCGTCAACAAATTTTATAAACTCATCAATTGGAAATCCTGCTTCTATCCATAGTTGGAATTGGAATTTTGGTGATGGAATAGGTTTCAATAATATTCAAAATCCAATTTATAATTATCCAAATATAGATACTTTTAATACACAATTAATTGTTACTGATACCAATGGTTGTAAAGATACAATAATTCATCCTGTTGTGGTTTGTTCACCTTTTATTCAAGCCAATTTTTCTTTTAATATTGCATGCGAAAATACATATACTTTTTTTACTGATAGTTCATTTATTAGCAATGGAAATGGAATTCAGACTTGGGATTGGGATTTTGGAGATGGATCTACTTCAATAATAGAAAACCCTCAACATCAATACTTAAATGAGGGAATATATAACGTCAGATTAATAATTACTGGGATTTTTGGAGTTACAGATACGATATATAAAAATGTTACTGTATATCCGAAACCACATGCCGATTTCGACAATTTTGGAGTATGTATAGGTGTAAATAAAACTTTCATCAATTTATCATCTTTACAGACAGGTAATATTATTAATTGGAATTGGGATTTTGGGAATGGATATACGGCAAATACATTAAATCATAGTACCGTTTACAATACATTTGGAAATTACAATGTCAGACTTGTTGTTACTTCTGATATGGGATGTTCTGACTCAACTATTAAAATTGTTAATATTGCTCCTTTGCCTATAGTAAATTTTACTTCTGATATTATTGAAGCATGTAATTCTGCTTTTGTTAACTTTAATAGCACTTCTATTGTAGATTCTGGCTTTATCACTTCTTGGAATTGGAATTTTGATGATGGAACTTCATCAATGATGAATACTAACCAAATTGGACATACATTTCTTAATTCAGGAAGTTACGATATTTCGCTTTCAGTAACTTCAAACAGTGGTTGTGTCAATTCCCTTACTTTATCAAACATGATTCTTGTTCACCCTAATCCTCAGGCTATATTTACTGCAACACCTACCAATACAACTGTACTTAATCCTTCAATTTCTTTCTTTGATAATTCAATCGAGGCATCTCATTGGAATTGGAGTTTTGATGATGGTGATTCATCAACTCTTCAATCACCTAAACATTTATATAATAAGGATGGTACTTATTTCCCTAAACTTAAAGTTACTTCTGATTACGGATGTACAGATGAAGCAGATATAAAAGTTGTTATTTTAAAAGAAGCAACTTTCTATATTCCAAACGCTTTTACTCCTAATAACGATGGATTAAATGATATTTTTATACCTTTAAGTGTTGATTTTGATAAAGGTAAATTTGAAATGTTGATTTTCGATCGTTTGGGCGAGATTGTATTTCACACAGAGGACTATAAAAATGGTTGGAATGGAAATAGGAATGGAAATGGTGATTATTGTCCTGATGGTGTTTATGTTTGGAAAATTAATTACACAGATGCATTTGGACTTTCTAAAATAGAAACAGGACATCTAACATTAATTAGGTAATCATTTATTAGCTTATTAGATAAGCTTACTGTTTTTTTTATTTTTTTAAATGTTTTCCTACAATAACTTGTAATGATTTAGGCAATATGCTAAATGTAAATGGACTATGCCCTAATGACTCACCATCTGCTTCAATATATATTTTGTGGTTTGAATAGATATTTATATTAGAAGCTTGAAATGAAATAACTTTCGGATGTTTTGTAATATTTCCATCATATAGTTTTTTTATATTACTTATCAAATCAATTTTACTGATTTTTTGAATAATTGTAATGTCTAATAAGCCATCATCAGCAATAGCATTAGGTAATTGCATCATACCGCCTCCATTGTATTTACAAATACCAACATTCATACTAAATAATACAGTTTTAATATTTTTAGATTCAGTTGTAATACTAATTTTTTTGTCTTTGTAATAAAACAATGATGTAAAAATATTAAAAAAATAAGAAAATTTACCTCCTTTTCCTTTAGCTTTTTGAGTATTGGTTTTCTCTGCCACCATAGCATCATAACCGATACCTGTAACATTAATAAAAAAACGTTCTTTAATTTCGTTATTTTTATGATAGATAACTTTGCCAATATCTTGAATGAAAGTTGTTCCTTCAATAATTATTTCAATAGCTTTTTTATAGTCAAATGGTATGTTAAACATTCTACACCAATCGTTTCCTGTACCAATTGGTATTATACCTATTTTAAAAGTTGAAGGATCAACTTTAGATTGACTAAAAATTCCATTAACAATTTCATTGAGTGTGCCATCTCCTCCAATAGCTATAAAATTACGAAATCCTTTATCAATAGCAATTTTTGTAATCTCAATTGCATGATTTACAGCTTTTGTAAGCATAATTTCATATGTAATACCTGTTTTATCAATTATAAATTTTATCTTTTCCCAATCTTTCCCAGCTTTTCTACTTCCAGCATTAGGATTTACAATTATCATCCAATTATTCTTCATTCACATGTATTTTTTTTTGCTACAAAGCTAAATATTTTTTTATGGAAAAACAGTCTTTGAAATTTGATTTTTAAACGTACTTTTGCAAATATTTTGAGAGGAAAACAAAAACAATGGAATATACACTCAATACAATAGAAGAAGCTATTGAAGACTTTAAACAAGGTAAAGTTTTAATAGTAATTGATGATGAGGATCGCGAGAATGAAGGCGATTTTATTACAGCAGCCCAGACTATTACACCTGAAATAGTTAATTTTATGGCTATGCATGGCAGAGGATTGATTTGTGCACCAGTTAACGAAGAAAGGTGCGATGAATTAAATTTGCACATGATGGTTTCTAACAATACTTCTGCTCACGAAACTCAATTTACAGTTTCAATAGATTTATTAGGTGAAGGTTGTACTACAGGAATTTCTGCAAGTGATAGGTCAAAAACTATTAAGGCAATAACAAATCAGAATACAAAACCTTCTGATTATGGAAGACCAGGACATATATTTCCACTAAGAGCAAAAAAAGGTGGTGTTTTGCAACGTGCAGGACATACGGAGGCTACAATTGATCTTGCTAGTATGGCAGGCTTATTTCCAGCTGGGGTATTGGTTGAAATAATGAATGAAGATGGAAGCATGGCACGTTTACCTGAGTTAGTTATTATTGCTAAAAAATTTAAACTTAAAATTATTACAATTAAAGATCTGATAGCTTATCGTATTAAAAATGAAAGTCTAATCAGAAGAGAACAAGTTGTAAATTTACCAACTGAATTTGGTGATTTTAAATTGCATGCTTATACACAATTAACTACAGGAGATACTCATCTTGCTTTGGTAAAAGGAAATTGGGATAAAAATGAAGAAATTCTTGTAAGAGTTCACTCTTCATGTGTTACTGGTGATATTTTTGCTTCTTACAAATGTGATTGTGGTCAGCAATTACATCGTTCTATGGAAATGATTGACAAAGAAGGTAAAGGGATTATTGTTTATATGAATCAAGAGGGTAGAGGTATTGGTTTGTTGAATAAACTTAAAGCGTATCATTTGCAAGAAATGGGCAAAGATACCGTTGAAGCCAATGAAGAGCTTGGGTTTAAATCCGATGAACGAGATTATGGAATTGGAGCACAAATTTTAAGGGATTTGGATGCTCATAAAATACGCTTAATCAGCAATAATCCTGTAAAAAAAGTAGGCTTAACAGCATATGGAATCGAAATTGTTGAAACAATACCTCTTATTATAACTCCTAATAAGTTTAATTTTGATTATTTAAAAACCAAACAAGAAAAAATGGGGCATTTGCTGCATATGTAGATATTTTGATCTTATTAAAAATATTAAAAGCCAGAAAATGTAGTAATTCTCTGGCTTTTAATATAATATTTGAAGGATTAAATAATACTATTTATTTTCAAATCCTTAAATAGTGTATATTTTCCAAGTTTAAACTACATTTACTTCCATTTCTAATTCAACTCCAAACAAATTAAGAACAGCATGTTGAACAGCTTTTGCAAGTGTTAAAATTTCATTTCCTGTTGCATTTCCTTTATTAATAAGCACTAAGGCTTGTTTGTTGTGTATCGCTGCATTACCTAGAGATTTGCCTTTCCATCCACTCTTTTCTATCAACCAACCTGCTGCTAATTTGTATGCATCTCCCGAAGGGAAAGCCCTTATTTTAGGATATTCTTCTATCAACGCTTCATACTTTTCTTTGCTTACAGTTGGGTTTTTAAAGAAACTTCCTGCATTCCCTGTTATTGCTGGGTCAGGAAGTTTACGATGACGTATATTCTTAATAGCATTACTTATGTTTTCTAAACTTGGAGTAACAAACATATTTTCTAATTCCTTTAAAATATCACCATAATGGGTAATAAGTGTTGGTTTTTTTGAAAGTTTAAATGTAACTGAAAGTATAATGTATTTATTTTTAGCTTCTTGCTTAAAAATACTATTGCGATACCCAAATTTGCATTCATTGTTGTTTAGTTCAATAATTTTGTCATCAGCAATACGTAAAACTTCTACTTTTTCAATACAATCTTTAACTTCAACACCATAAGCACCAATGTTTTGTACTGGTGAAGTACCGACATTACCCGGTATTAAAGCTAAGTTTTCAATACCGCTCCAATTATTTAACACACAATAATCTACAAAAGAGTCCCAAACTTCGCCTGCTTGAACTTTCAAAAAAACATTATCGGAGTCAACAGCAATAATCTCTTTTCCTTTATTATTGATTTTGAGTATAATACCATCAAAATCTTTGGTAAACAAAATATTACTACCACCACCCAATAGCAAGTATGGATTGTTTTTAAAATGTGAGGATTTAATAATTTCTTGGATTTCTTGTATTGAATTTAATTCAACAAAATATTTTGCTATAGCTTGAATACCAAATGTATTCAGTTTTTTCAACAGATAGTTTTCTTTAATTTGCATAGGTTATAAATAAACGTCAAAGTTATGAATAATTTTGACGTAAAATTTTTAATGAAAAGCTATTTTCTTTCTTTAGTTGTTGTTATAATTAAATAAATTTGCATAATCATTTAAAGTAAAACAATAGAAAATGAATAATTTTGAATTTTACAATCCAGTAAAAATAATATTTGGCAAAGACCAATTAAAAAAACTTCCTTCACAAATACCAAGTGGACAAAAAATTATGATGATTTATGGCGGTGGAAGCATCAAAAAAAATGGTATTTACACGCAAGTGCTTTCTGCTTTGAAAGATTATCAAGTAATTGAGTTTGGAGGAATAGAACCTAATCCTCATTACGAAACAGCTATGAAAGCCGTTGAAATCATTAAAAAAGAAAATATTGATTTTTTATTAGCAGTTGGAGGAGGCTCTGTTATTGATGCTACTAAGTTTATTGCAGCAGCAGCTCTTTTTAATGCTGGTGATTCTTGGGATATTTTAGCTAAAGGTGCTGTTGTAAAAGCTTCATTACCTATAGGAACGGTTTTAACACTTCCTGCAACGGGTTCTGAGATGAATATGGGTTCAGTAATTACCAAAAAATCAACGAATGAAAAGTTTTCTTTTCTAACACCTTTTTCTTTCCCGAAATTTTCAATTTTAATGCCAGAAGCGGCAGCTTCATTGCCTAAGCGACAAGTAGCCAATGGTATTGTAGATGCTTATGTGCATGTTATTGAACAATACCTTACTTATCCTTTAAATACACCATTGCAAGATAGATTTGCTGAATCTATTCTGCTGACTTTGATTGAAGAAGCACCAAAAGTGTATGCTAATCCTTCTGATTATGATGCAATGGCAAATTTGATGTGGTGTGCAACGATGGCTTTAAATGGAACAATTTCTTGTGGTGTTTCAAGTGATTGGTCTGTTCATATGATAGGACATGAATTAACTGCTTTCTACGAAATTGACCATGCGAGAACACTTGCTATTGTTTTGCCAGGTATTTGGAAAGCATTGAGAGTTGAAAAGAAAGCAAAACTCTTACAATATGCTGAAAGAGTTTGGAATGTTATAGGTGGTTCTGATGATGAGAAAATTGACAAAGCCATTCAAAAAACAGTTGATTTCTTTGAATCATTGGAAGTACCAACAAAACTAAGTGAATATAATTTAGGTAATAACGCTATTGATAGAATTGTTGAACGTTTTGAAGAAAGAAAATGGAAAGCAATCGGTGACAGGCAATTGGTAAAGTTGGAAGTTGTGAGAAAAGCATTGGAGTTTCAGCTATAGTTGAAAATTATAGAAATAAAAAAGTCCATAGAATAAAATTTTATTCTATGGACTTTTTTTAGATAAATTCTATTATTCCTTAGTTTTTCCTAAATAAACAGATAAACCAAGGTCTAACCCAATAGAGTTTATTGTAATATCTTCAATAACTGTGTGTGCATAAACTCCTTCAATATCAAATGAAACATGCTGATTAAAAAAGAAAGATAGACCAAATGAGCCAGAAATAAAACCGCCACTTATATTATTATTTTCCATATATCCGCCTTCTATTTGTACAAAAAATTTACTATTTCTATTTTCTTTAGGAGTATAATATCTTAAGAAAGGAGAAATCCCAAACGATGTGCTTTTAGAATCATAATTATTATTTTTTACTTTTGAATTCTTATATAAGCTTGAAATACCTAAAACAAGATTGTTACTTGTGAAAAAACCTATTGCTGGAGAAATAATAATGTTAGTAGTTTTGTAATCAGAACTTTCTGTGCTTGAAAATAAATAAGATGCATTGGTTGAACCAGATAATAAAATCTTATTTTTTTCGGTTTGAGAAAAAACAGTTACTGAAATAAAGAGTAAAGTAAATAATAATAGCTTTTTCATTTTTTAATAATTTTATTTTTGCAAATGTAAAAAAAATAATAATAATGTATCAAGAAATTCATAAGCTTTAGATTTTGTTTAAAATATTTGAGTATTTTTGTCTGTTAGAGACAGATTAATTTATTCTTTATTATTTTACATTATCATGGTATTCTTAAATATTTTTAATTCCAGTTCTGATTTCTTTACTTGGGTTGGATTGCCGTTTTTAATTTTTTTAGCTCGTATTTCTGATCAAAGTATAGGAACATTACGATTAATTTTTATTTCAAAAGGTTTTCGTCGTATAGCCCCATTAATTGGTTTCTTTGAGTCGTTGATTTGGTTGCTGGCAATTCGTGAAATATTGAATCATTTAGATAATTATATGTGTTTTTTTGCTTATGCAAGTGGATTTGCCACTGGTAATTACATAGGAATGTTATTGGAAGAAAAAATATCAATAGGTACTGTGATTGTGCGAATTATACCTCGTCATGAAACTATTGAATTACTGAATTATTTACGTGAAAATAATTATGGTTTTACCATGGTAGATGCTGAAGGCAGTAAAGGAAAGGTGAAAATTATTTTTTGTGTCATCAAACGAAAAGATCTCGAACATTTTATTACTTTGGTAAAATCATTTAATCCAAACGCATTCTATTCTATTGAAGATGTGCGAACTGTAAATGAAGGTATTTTTAGAAAAAATGGTAGGAGAGGACAGTATAATTTAAAAATGGATACACGTAAAGCTAAATAACCTTTGGCAAAATCTCATTTTATTACAAATCTCCTTCATCATTGCCTCCATTTAAATTTTCTGGATTTTTTTTGCGAGCTTTTGTTTTCAAACCACCATTAATTTTATAGCTAATCGTTAAATATGCAGCTTGAGATTGACGTTTATTGCTCATAGAAGCAGAAAAACCAGTGCCATATGTATCATTATTCCATTTTTGTGTGTTGAAAACATCGCTTACTCTAAACGAAATTGAAAATTTATCTTTAAACAAATCTTTTTTGACTGCAATATCAGCAGAGTAGGTTTCGTGCATTTTCCCTTGAGGTGTTATAATTGGAGCTCGGTAATTTCCTGAAATTTGTATAGATAATGTTTTACCAAAATTCATTGTAGAGTTTAATTTAGATGTCCAACTGTAGTTATCTGTAGAAATATTACCATCTATGCTATTGCCTTCGATAATAGTTCTAAAATAACTGAAATTAGCATTAATACGCCACCATTTTAAAATTTCTTGTTCTAATATAAAATCAACTCCATAGGAGGTTCCTTTTGCAAGATTTTGATTTGTCATATTTGATATCCCGTTGGAATCTAAATAAGAAATACGCTTGATAACATCGTTAATTTGGCGATAATAAATAGAAGTATAGAAAGATGTTTTGTTCCAATATTTCGAATGACCTAACTCAAAAGAATTAATGTATTCAGGTTTAAGAGTAGGGTTCCCATAGCGTATCATTAATGGATTAGAATAATCTTTAAAAGGATTCAAATCATGCATATTTGGACGGTTTACCCTACGACTGTAACTAAATTGTAGCTCATTTTTTCGTGCCAATTTCTTAGAAATATGAACACTTGGATAAATACTGAAATAATTATTTTTAAATGATTGTATTTGTGTAATTTGATCAGCTGTTGTGTTAGCTTGTTCAAATCTTAAACCTAATTGTATAGAAATACTTTTCCATTCTTTAGAAAGTGTGCCATATATAGCATTAATGTTTTCTTTGTATTTAAAGTGGTTGCTTGCATTAATATCATTTACAAAATTATTATTGGTATCAGACTTTTCAAGACGAAAATCATTATCCACATTTCTAAAAATACCTTGATAACCAGTTTCTATCTTCATTTTCTCACCTAATGGATGAATGTAGTTTAAAGCTGCATTCGCAACCCAATTGTTGCCATCATCATATTGCTTTTGTAAGCTTACTGCAGAGGTATCAACAAAATTCATGATATAGTTATTTAGCGTCATATCTGTATTTCCAGAACTCTTTGAGGTACTGTAAGAAAAATCAGCAGTTAATTCTCGACCACGTTGTGTAAACGTTTTTTTATAATTCAAAGCAAACATATTTGAATAATCAGTTTCTATTTCTTTATTATGTTGCTTATAATCATTTATTTTTGTAAAATTATAATCAGTAGTATAACTAAATAAATCTTGATTTCGTTCACTTCCTCCAGTATTATATTGTCCCATAAGTGTAAGCATATTTTTAGGATTTATATACCAATCAAAACCGGCTTTAACTGTATTATTATCCATAATACGTTTCATTTCAGAATGCTGAGTTGTGTATGAGGAAGTGTCTCTTATTGTTGCTGTTCTGTATGTATCTCCATAACCTTTTCCCTGATTCCATCTTCCATCCCAGGATGCAAATACATTGAATCTTTCGGTACTGTAATTTAGGTTTATTGAATTATTATAACGATTATTTGTGCCTGCACTTGTAGAAATCATACCGTTCAATCCTTGTGCAGTTTTTTTCTTTAATCTGATATTTATAATTCCCGACATTCCTTCAGGATTGTATTTTGCTGATGGATTTGTGATAATTTCAATAGCTTCAATCGAACTTGCCGGAATTTGCTCTAATATTGCCTGACGACTCATGCCCGAAAGACTGGAAGGGCGACCATCAATTAAAATATTTACATTGGTACTACCACGCAAACTAACATTTCCATCGATATCAACTGTAACAGCAGGAATATTTTGCATTACATCAACAGCCGATCCACCAGCACTTACTAAGTTTTTATCAACATTTACTATTTTTTTATCTAAAGAATACTCCATCATTCGTTTTTCAGCAGTAACAGTTACTTCGCCTAAAGTACTGGAGGATGGTGAAAATTTTATTTGTCCCATTTTTTTATCAATATCTTTTGGATTTACTATGATATTTGGGATTTTTAAACTTGAGTAACCAATAAAACTTACTACCATGTAATAATTTCCAAAAGGAACTTTTTCAATTAAAAAATTACCTTTTTGATTCGAAATTGCACCACCAACCATTACAGAATCTTTGGTTCGAAAAATAACTAAATTAGCATATTCTACAGCCTGAAGGGTTTGATTATCAACTACAATTCCAGAAATACTTCCCATTCCACCCGAGAAATTTCCAGAACCTCCTTGCCCTTTTCCATGTTGATTTTGAGCTATTAATAATTGTGGGAAAAGAATTGTTAGAAATATATAAGCAATGATTAGTTTTTTTGTAAACTTCATATTTTTTTTGATTTTGATGTTTTTTCTATTTAGTTGCAAAAGTATAAGTTTTAATAATATTGTAAGCTATGGATATAATGTTTTTGTAATATTTAAGTTTTAATCCTACTAAGACAATTTACTTTCAGAAAACTTGCGATTGATAATAAAAAAAAGCAACTAAAGAGTTACTTTAATCGCTTTTTTATCAAGCTATTGATTATTAATCAATTTAATATAATTTCAACTTATTTAACAGGAACATTTTTTAATGTTTCTACTAAGAAATCCCAGAATTTAGTTACACTAGCAATGTTAACTTTTTCGTCAGGAGAATGAGGGAAACGAATAGTTGGTCCAAATGAAATCATATCCCAATTAGGATATACACCACCTAATAAGCCACATTCCAATCCTGCGTGAATAGCATATATTTTAGGTATTTTACCAAATTGATTGTTGTATATATCCAACATTTTCTTCAAAATTGGAGAATCTGGATTTGGCTTCCAACCAGGATATTGACCATCAAAAATAATTTCAGCACCAGCTAAATGAAAAACTGATTCCATTTGACTTTCTAAATCAGCTTTGGCTGAATCAACAGAACTACGTAGTAAACAAAGAGCAGTTGCTTTTCCGCTTTTTATTTCAATAATAGCTAAATTATTTGAAGTTTCAACTAAACCTTCCATTGCATTACTCATGCGAACAACACCATTAGGACAAGCATAAATTGCGTCAATAAATGTTTTTTGACATTTTGAGTCCATTACTTTTGAAGGCATATCTGTAGTTGTAACTTCCATTTTTAAATCAGGTTCTACTGCAGAAAGTTCTTTTTTTACAATAACTTCAAATGCTTTTAATTTTGCAATAAAAGCATCTTTGTTTGCAGAAGGTATTGTTATAATTGCAAATGATTCGCGAGGAATTGCATTGCGTAAACTACCACCATTTAAAGAAGAAATATGTAATCCAAATTCATTGCCAGCTTCTTTCAAAAAGCGGTTCATAATTTTATTGGCATTGCCTCTTCCTAAATGAATATCTACACCAGAGTGTCCTCCTTTAAGGCCAGTTATATTTAATTTATAAGCAGTAGAGTTTGTTGGAACATCTATTTCAGTATATATATAAGTAATATTACCATTGGTACCTCCTGCACATCCGATATATAATTCGCCTTCATCTTCCGAATCAAGGTTCATTAATATATCACCTTTCAAATAGCCTGCTTGCAAACCAAAAGCACCTGTCATACCAGTTTCTTCATCAATTGTAAATAGTGCTTCTACCATACCATGTTGTATGTCTTTTGCCTCAAGTATTGCCATTGCAGCAGCAACTCCCATTCCATTATCAGCTCCTAAAGTAGTTCCATTGGCTCTTACCCATTCACCATCAATAATGGTTTCAATAGGGTCTTTTTCAAAATCATGATTCTTGTCGCTATTTTTTTGAGGTACCATATCCAAGTGACCTTGTAATACAACACCTTTACGGTTTTCCATACCTGGAGTAGCAGGTTTGCGAATAATTACATTTCCAACAGGATCCACAACAGTTTCTAATCCAAGATCTTCACCGAATTTTTTCATGAAAGCTATACAAGCTGCTTCATGACCAGATGGGCGTGGGATTTGTGTAAGGCTGTAAAAATGTTTCCAAATTGCTTTTGGTTCAAGATTTAAAATTTCTTTACTCATTTTCTATATTTATTTATAAGATTTATAAAGTTATTATTTAAAAAGCAAAGTTAATAATTAATTGATTTATGGGTTGTATTTTTCGATTTTTTAGAAAATAAAAAATATTTTTACCGATAACTTGTTTTTAACAACCTTTAACTGATTTTTTCTCTAATAAATAGGTTTATTATTATCTTTGTAAGATAAAATTTAAAACCATGAAGAAGTATTTATTTTGTGCATTTTTAATTGTATTCTTTTTGTATATGAATGAAATACAAGCTAAAAAGCTTCAAGCAGATTTATCGTATTCATCATTTTTTTCGCCCGAACATGGTCCATATTTTGAAACTTATCTTTCTGTTTATGGCAAAAGTGTTTATTTTGTAAAAAATAAAAATGGGAAGTATCAAGCTACTATAGAAATTACTATGCTTTTTAAGCAAAATGACAGTATTAAAGATTTTAAAAAATATAATTTATTTAGCCCTGAAGCTGCCGATACTCTTAAAGTCAATTTTAATTTTATTGACCAGCAAAGATTTGCTCTTCCAGACGGAAATTATTCTTACGAATTAATTATTGCTGATAAAAATTCTTCTCAGCAACCTTATCGGATTAATCAAGATATTTTAATTGAATATGCACAAAACCAAGTAAATATATCTGGTATAGAATTAATAGAATCGTTTAAAAAAACAATTACTCCAAGCATTGTTTCAAAAAGTGGATATGATTTAATTCCTTATGTTTCTGATTTTTATCCTGAAAAAATAAAGAAAATTACTTTTTATGCTGAAATATACAATATTGAAAAATTATTTGGAAAAGGTGAAGCTTTTTTAATAACTTATTTTATAGAATCTTATGAAACAATGAAGCTTATATCTAATTTAGTACAAAAAAAACGTGAACAAGCAAAACCTGTAAATGTTGTTTTTGGTGAATTTGATATTTCTAAACTTCCTTCTGGTAATTATAATTTAGCTATTGAAGTTAGAGATAAGTCAAATAAGGTCTTGACTTTAAATAAATTGTTTTTTCAAAGGAGTAATCCTAGTATTCAGTTTGAAATAAAAGATATTGCAAATTTAAATGTGGAAGAAACTTTTGCAGGTAGATATAATGATAAAGATACTCTTGAAGATTACATAAGGTCTTTATATCCAATTTCTACTGACATGGAAAAAACATTTATTAACAGCCAATTAAAAAAGTTGGATATTAGAACTATGCAACAATTTTTTATTAATTTTTGGTTGCAAAGGAATGCTATTAATCCTGAAAGTAATTGGTTAGTTTATCAAAAAGAAGTTGAAAAAGTTAATTTAAATTATAGCACTAAAGTGAGAAGAGGATATGATACTGATAGGGGAAGGGTTTATTTGCAATATGGAGCTCCCAATGAAATTGTTGACAAACCTTTTGATGCAGGTGCAAATTTAATGGATGGTGGATATGGATCTGTACCCTATCAAATATGGCAATACTATAAATTAAGTAATCAATCCAACAGAAAATTTGTTTTTGCAAATCCTGATCTTGCTTTAAGTGATTACTCATTAATACATTCCGATGCAATTGGAGAAATAAATAATCCAAATTGGACCCGTAAATTATCTCGAAATAATGATGTAAATCAGGAAGAAGATTCTCAATATAGTAAAGGGAAAGCTGGAGAATTATTTAAAAATCCAAGATAATTCATGTTTTTTTCATTTGTTTAGTTTAAAAATAGCTCATTATTCAAATAATGAGCTATTTTTGTAAATTAAAATTCAAATCATTTACTTTTAATAATGAGAAAGTTAGGTTTTATTTCATTTTTAATATTTGAGCGATTGGTATCTTGGTTACCATTTCGATTATTGTATATAAAATCTGATTTTGTGTATTTTATTCTCTATTATTTAGTAAGATACAGGAAAAAAATAATTATTCAAAATTTAGGAAACGCATTTCCTGAAAAATCTAAAACCGAAATTAAATTACTTAGTAAACGATTTATGAAAATAATGGCTGATTTGATTGTTGAATCTATTAAATCCGCACATATGACTGATAAAGCTATTCTAAAAAGATTTAAATTTGAGAATCTTGAATTATTGAAAGAGCTTTATACTGAAAATAAAAGTGTTTTTGTTGTTTGCGGACATACTGGAAGTTGGGAAATGGGAGGTATGATTTTACCTTTAATTACTGACTATAAAGTTTTTGGAATATATCAGCCTCAGACTAATTCTTTTTTTGACAGTTATATGAAAAAAGTAAGAGGTAGTTTTGGCGTAATTCCTGTGCCATCGCAACAAGCATACAAAAAGTTTATTCAGCATAGAGAAGAGAAAATATTAAGTTTTATTGTGGCTGATCAGGCACCATCTAAAAATGGAGACCATCATTGGACTTCATTTTTAAACCAGGAAACAGCATTTTTTACAGGTTTGGAAAAGATGGCGAAAAGTCTTGATTTTGCAGTAGTATTTTTACGCATTATCCGTACAGGACGGGGAAAATATACTTTAGGATTTGAATTATTAACAGATAAACCAAAGCAAACAGAAGTTGGCGAAATATCTGAAATGTATGTTAATGCATTGGAACGATTAATTCGCCAATATCCTGAAAACTGGCTTTGGTCACACAGAAGATGGAAGCATAAACGAAATTAATTTTTTTATATGATAAAAACCGCAGTTGTAATATTAAACTGGAATGGAAGGAAATTTCTTGAAAAGTTTTTACCTTTTGTTATTCAATATAGTAGAGAAGATGCTGAAATATTTATTGCTGATAATAATTCATCCGATGATTCATTAGCCTTTATGCATGCTAATTATCCTGAAATTAGAATAATTAGAAACAATGAAAATGGTGGATTTTCAAAGGGTTATAATGATGCTTTAGCTCAAGTAGAAGCTGAATATTATGTTTTATTAAATTCTGATATTGAAGTTACTAATAATTGGATTAAACCCATTATTGCATTGATGGATAGTGATAAGAATATTGCCGTATGTCAACCAAAACTTCGTTCTTATTTAGAGAAAGAAAAATTCGAATATGCTGGTGCTGCTGGTGGTTTTGTTGATAAATATGGGTATCCTTTTTGTCGTGGACGGCTGTTTCAATCATTAGAAATTGATAAAGGTCAATACGATGATGTTTGTGAAATCTTTTGGGCAACAGGTGCTGCTATGTTTGTTAGAGCTGAACTGTATCATAAATATGGTGGTTTAGACAATGATTTTTTTGCTCACATGGAAGAAATTGACTTTTGTTGGCGGCTAAAAAACGAAGGTTTTAAGATTATGTATTGTCCAGATTCTATAGTTTATCATGTTGGTGGTGGAACATTACCAAAGAATAATGCTCGAAAAACGTATTTGAATTTTAGAAATAACTTTTTTCTTTTATTAAAAAACTTACCTTCGGATAGGTTGATAAAAGTATTTCTTATAAGACTTATTCTTGATTTAATTGCAGCAGTTAAATTTTTGACAGAAGGTGGTTTTAAAGATTTTTGGGCTGTTGTTCAAGCTCATTTTAGTTTTTACGCATCAATTAATGAAAATTTAAAAAAACGTAAGAATATTCATCATAAAAAGGTTAGCAAAATTTATATGCGTAATATTGTATGGGAATACTATATTATTAAGAAAAGACTTTTTACTGAACTAAAGAAAGAATATTTTAGTTAAAACTCATTATTGCCAATTTATAACTATCTAAACCAAATCCTACTATACTTCCTTTACAGTTTGGAGCTAATAATGATACATGTCGAAAATTTTCCCGAGCAAATATATTAGAAATATGTACTTCAATAACAGACGTTTTGATTGCTTTAATTGCATCGGCAATTGCAACAGAGGTATGAGTATAACCACCAGCATTCAGAATGATTCCGTCATAACTAAATCCTGTTTCATGTAATTTATTGATAATTTCTCCTTCGATATTACTTTGAAAATAATCAATAGTAATGTCTCTAAAAGTATTTTTTAATATTTCGAGATAAGATTCAAAACTCTGATTACCGTATATTTCTTTTTCGCGTTCCCCCAATAGATTTAAATTGGGACCATTTACAATAATAATTCGCATAACAAATATTTTTTTCAAAATTAAAACATTTCTGTTTTTAAATAGCATTATTAATATTTTTTCTACACCAAAAAGCTTAAAATAAATTAATTGTGCAGAAAATATTTACAATAAGTTACTCTAACCAATTCTTTATAATCGTAATCCCTTCGCATGTAATATACGATTCAGGATGAAATTGAACGCCATGAATATCAAATTGTTTGTGCTTAATTGCCATAATATTTTGTTGGCTATCTACTGCTGTAATAGCCAATTCATTTGGAAAATTATTGCGACCAACAATCCATGAATGATAGCGTCCTGTAATAAAATGTGTAGGAATATTTGAAAATAACACTTCATCTTTAAAGTTAGTAAGTGTTGTTTTAGAGGCAATTCCATGCATAGTATCTTTCAGTTGTATTAAATTTGCACCAAAACATTCAGCAATTGCTTGATGTCCTAGACAAATTCCCAGCATCTTCTTTTGGGATGCGTAGTGTTTTATTAACTCACACATAATGCCTGCTTCAGATGGAATACCCGGACCTGGTGAAAACAAAAAACGATTAAAATTTCCAGCTTCGGAAAGACTTATTTCATCATTTTTTGCAATTACATAATTATTCATACCACATTGTTCAATCATTTGAACCAAGTTGTATGTAAATGAATCGTAATTATCTATAATTAAAAGTCTATTTTTCATTGTTAAAGGCAAACCTACACAATTTTTTTTAGAATATTCAGTTAAAAATAAAAAAAAATAAGTAGGTTTGCTAAATTATTCCGAGCATGAATCAACAAAAATTAAAAGTTTTATTTATTTCGTCGTGGTTTCCTAATAAACAGAATTCAACGTTGGGGAATTTTGTGGAAAAGCATGCCGAAGCTGTTTCTCTTTATGCTGATGTTAGTGTTCTTCATGTTTGTTTTCATTCAGCTTATGATGCTAAGAAAGAGTATGTTATTGAAAGGTGTAAAAATCTTGATATTCACATTATTTATTTAAAGAAAATTAAAACTAACATTCCTATTTTTACTGCTTTTTTAAAATTTTGCAAAATTATTACAGCTTATCATTATGGATTTAAACAAATTTATAAAAATTCAAAGCCAGCTATTATACATGCCAATATATTGATTCCGATAGGTTTGATTGCCTATTATTTTAAATTTACAAAAAAAATTCCTTACATTATCACTGAACATTGGACAGGGTATTTACCACAAGATGCTAATAAACCAAATAGTTCCATATTTTTTTACCGATACTTTGCAAAAAAGGCTGCTGCATTAACACCTGTTACTCAAAACCTTGCTTTGGCTCTGCAGGATTTTAAAATCATAGGAAATTACAATATAATACCAAATGTAGTTGAAATTAATTTATTCAAGCAAAAGCAAAATATTAATTCAGAAGTGAAGCGAATTATTCATGTTTCATCATTAGAGGAAGATCAAAAGAATTTTAAAGGGATATTATTTGCAATAAGCGAGCTTAATAAGCGAAGAAAAGATTTTTTACTTGAAGTTATAAGCGATGGAGATTTTGAGCAATATCAAAATTATATTGATTCTTTGGGAATTACAGATAAAATTATTTTTCATGGTAAAAAAAATACATTTGAAGTTGCTGCAATTATGCAGCAATGCGATTTTTTGTTGCTTTTTAGTAATTACGAAAATTTTCCATGTGTAATAGCTGAAGCTATGTCAAGTGGATTACCAGTTTTGTCAACAAAAGTAGGTGGTATTGCTGAACATGTTAATTTAGATAATGGTATTCTTATTGAAGCTAGTAACCAAAAAATGTTAATTTCAGAACTTAATAGAATGATTGATATTTGCCGAACATATAATTCATCTCAAATTAGATTTTATGCAGAAAATCATTTTAGTTATGAAGTCATTGGTAAACAATATTTTGAAATTTACAAATCAGTATTAAATTAAAATACAAATAGAATTGTGGTAGGAAAAATATTTAATACTTTTTCGATAAAATTTGCTTCTGCGATTTGTAATTTTCTAATTGCCATTATTGTATCGAGATATTTAGGTGCCATTGGAAAAGGTGAACAAAGTATTGTACTTACCACCATTTCATTTATTCTTATTTTTGTGAACATAGCAGGAGGTGCCACTTTAGTTTATCTTACACCACGTTATAAAATTAATCATTTACTATTTATCTCATATATCTGGAGTATATTTACTGCCATAGTTTTTTATATTATTCTTTATTTTTCAAAAATTGTCAGTTCTGATTTTGTTGGACATATTTGCTTGCTTTCACTTATAAATTCTTATGCTGCTATTAATTCCAACATACTATTAGGCAAAGAAAAAGTAAATGCTTCCAATTGGGTAACTTTTTTGCAACCTATATTCACTCTATTTGCATTATTTTTCTTTTTTATTTTCATTAAAAAAAATGATGTAACAGCATATATTTATTCACTTTATATGGCTTATTTGATAAGTTTTTTATTAAGTGTGATACTGCTAATGAAGAATAAGAAATCAGAATTAGTACAATACAGTAATTGGAAAATCACCCTATTTGCAATGTTTAGTATTGGGTTTTTAAATCAACTTTCGCATATTACATCCATGTTAAATGCTCGCTTAAGCTATTATTTGTTGGAGAAATATAAAGGTGCTGATCAGTTGGGAATTTATTCAAATGGAGTTTCTCTAATTGAAGCTGTTTGGATGGTAAGTGGGAGTATGGCAATGGTGCAATATGCGAAAATAGTAAATTCGTCAGATAAAAAATATTCTCAGCAATTAACAGCAGATTTAACTAAAATTAGTTTGTTGTTAAGTCTTGGAATGATAATTATTATGGTCTTATTACCTTCTGGTTTTTATAGTTTTGTATTTGGGAAGGAATTTGCTAATATTAATCGAATTATGTTATGCCTTGCACCCGGAGTGGTGTTGTATAGTTTTTCTTTGCTGATAGGTCATTATTTTTCTGGAACAGGAAAGATTTATATCAATACGATTGCCTCATCTATAGGTTTGGGAGTTACTTTACTGCTGAGTTTCTGGGCGATTCATGAATGGGGATTTTATGGAGCAGCTATTGTTACAAGCATCTCATACTTGTTCACTTCAATGGTAGTTGTTTATTGTTTTAAAAAAGAAAGCGGATTGGGAATAAGAAAACTTTTGCCTCAAAGGAAAGACATTAAATTGTATGCTGATAGTTTAATGTGTATCATCAATCAAAAAAAGAATTAAATATGAATAAAATTTTAAAAGCTATAAAAGCGATAGGTTTGATTCTTAAAAAACCGTATTTGTTAAATCATATTATTGAAGATGAAAGTGTATTTCAGCAATATGTTGAGAAAAAATATAATCTTCCAAAAGGATTGCCTTTTATTACAATTACTGAATTATTTCCTGACTTTAATGAAACTGTAAAACCTTATGCATATCTGGATGGAGCTACTTTACCTATAGATATTGCATTGTTAAAAGCATTGGCTCGTAAGTACAAGGTGCAACATTATTTTGAAATAGGGACATGGCGTGGCGAGAGTGTTGCCAATATTGCTGAAATAGTGCCGGAGTGTATAACACTGAACTTACCTGATTTAGAAATTCTTGAATTAGGTATGAGTGATGATTATGTTAAAATGCACCGGTTTTTTTC
>CAZUCB010000022.1:22992-27662 GCA_964618755.1 uncultured Bacteroides sp.
GAAGTAGCTTTAATTGATTTCTTTTTTCTCAGTTTTAAATTCATTCTTTAACCCTGAAAAGAAAAATGGAGCAAGTTTTTCAACAGGCTGGAGTAGTTTTGACTCATTTCTAGTTTTCTCAGAAATGATTAATCTTTTTGAATCTAATGTATTGATGAAATAAAGAATAATACTCAGAATCAGAGTTATTTTTAATATGCCAAAGATAATACCCGCCAATTTGTTTATAAATCCTAAAGAGACTAAGCTAAATGCTTTGTCAACTACTTTTCCTAATAAATGAACCAATACTACCACTGCAATAAAAGTGATAATAAAAGCAAGGATACCAGCATACTTTCCATCCAAGCCGATTTTATCGCCAACAAATACCGAAAAGCGATAGGATATAAAGATTCCTAAAATTAAAGCTAGTAAACTTGCAAGTTCAATGGCTAATCCATTTACAAAGCCTTTATAGGCAAACCATATCAATGGTATCAACAAGATGATGTCAAATATATTCATTTATTTCCCTTTTAATCGTCGTGTTAATTCAGTAGCATATACAAAATCATTAATTTCTATGTTATCAGTGTTTAGTATTGAATTTTTATCACCTTCCCACCACAAATTTCCCTTATAAATAAAAGCAATTTTATCACCTATTTCAATTACAGAATTCATGTCATGGGTATTAATAACTGTGGTAATTTGATATTCTTGTGTTATTTCACTAATCAGATTATCTATTACAATAGAAGTTGCAGGATCTAATCCAGAATTAGGCTCGTCGCAAAACAAATATTTTGGATTGGCAGATATTGCTCGTGCAATGGCTACGCGTTTTTTCATACCACCACTTAATTCTGAAGGGAAAAGTTTGTTTACGTTTTCAAGATTTACTCTTTTTAAGCAGAAGTTAGCTCTTTCAATTTTTTCGTTATTTGACATCTCGGTAAACATAGATAGTGGAAATACTACGTTTTCTTCTACATTCATCGAATCAAACAAAGCTCCACCTTGAAATAACATGCCTATTTCCTGTCGGATTTTCTTTTTTTCTTCATAAGAAATATCTGAGAATGAACGTCCGTCGAAATTTATGCTGCCTTTATCAATTGGGAATAGGCCAACCAAGCATTTCATCAAAACTGTTTTCCCTGATCCGCTTTGTCCTATTATTAAATTGGTTTTGCCTTTCTCAAATTTAACACTAATATTCTTTAAAACCTCATGGTTATTAAATGATTTTGATACATTGATGGCTTCTATCATGCTAATAATAATTGAGTGAGTATCAAATTAAATAATATTATCATAATACTGCTATTTACAACTGCTTTTGTACTGGAACGTCCAACTTCTAATGCTCCGCCCGAAGTATAATATCCATAATATCCCGAAACAGAAGCTGTTAAAAATGCAAAAACCACAGTTTTGATTAAAGCATAGGTGATGTCAAACATTTTGAATTGATATTGTAAACCATATACATAATCATTTGTAGCAACCAAACCTGTTAATGATCCCGATAGCCAACCTCCGGAAATAGCCAAAAACATACTCACTAAAATCAAAAACGGATAAATAATTATGGAAGCAATTATTTTAGGTAAAATTAAAAATGCTGCTGGGTTTATTCCCATTATTTCTAACGCATCAATTTGTTCGGTTACACGCATAGTTCCAATTTCGGAGGCAATGCGAGAACCTACTTTCCCTGCAAGTATTAGGCTTACGATGGTGGGCGAAAATTCAAGAATTACTGATTTTCGTGTTGCAAAACCGATGGTATATAATGGTATTAATGGGCTGTCAACATTAAAAGCCATTTGAATGGTTACTACAGCTCCCATGAATATCGAAATAATTGCTACAATTCCTAATGAATCAAGTCCTAAGTTATCCATTTCAAGCCAAAGTTGCTTTCGGTAAATGGATTGTTTTTCGGGTTTCCGAAAAACTTGCTTCATTAATACTAAATATCTACCAACTTCCGTTAATATCTTCATTTTAATCAAATATTTTGGCTAAATTAATCATTTTTCTAATTGACAAAACTATTAAATTTTCAATTATCTAAACTTAAATAATAGTTTTTATTAATTTTGCCCATAATTTAAAACTTCTTTTGTTTTATGAGAAAAATAATCAATCTGAAAATATTTATAATTTTAGCAATCGTTGTAGTACTTATAACATCTTGTGCTTCTGAAAAACGTATTAAGAAAAAGAAATGCAAGGAATGTCCAACTTTTAGTTATATTCTTAAAGTAAAATATGACAGAGCTTAAAGAAATTTTAGAAAAATATATTCCTGAGAATGCCTTAAATCAAGTTGTTGATTTAATAACTGCTAATAATGTCCAGCTTAATATTACACGTAACCGCAGAACAAAATTGGGGGATTATCGTCCGCCGCAAAATGGCTATCTTTTTCATAGAATTTCAATTAATTATAACTTGAATGAATATGAATTTATGATAACGCTTATTCATGAATTTGCTCATTTATTTGTGTGGAACAAGCATAAAAATAAGGTAGATCCACATGGAAAAGAATTTAAAACAACGTATTACAGTTTGCTTAATCAGTTTGTAGTATTAAATATTTTTCCAGATGATGTTAAAGCAGCTATTCAAAAGATTGAAACTTCACCCGAAAATGCTAAATTAGAAATGGGAAGAGCTTTGCAAAAATATTCGCAAAGCAATCAAAATATGTTGTTAGTAGAAGAGGTGCCTTTGAATACTAATTTTAAAACGCCTGATGGAAGAACTTTTCAGAAGTTAGAGAAGTTGAGAAAACGCTACAAATGTTTATGCTTGAACGATAAAAGGAAATATCTTTTTCACCCATTGGCTAAAGTAATTTCGCCCAATTAATAATTGAATTTAATTTATACATTTGCAAAAAAATAATACAAATGAAAAATAATTTTTGCGTTATAATGGCTGGAGGCGTTGGTTCTCGTTTTTGGCCTATGAGCAGAACATCGCAACCCAAACAATTTATTGATATTTTGGGTACAGGTGAAACGCTTATACAACAAACATTCCGTCGATTTGAAAGAGTTTGCCCCAGCGAAAACATTTATATAGTTACCAATGAATTGTATCGCGAACTTATTAAAAAGCAGATACCGCATATAAAAGATGAGCAAATAGTTTGTGAGCCTACGCGTCGAAATACCGCTCCATGTATAGCTTATGCCAACTATAAAATATTGCAAATTAATCCGAATGCCAATGTAATCGTGGCTCCATCAGATCATATTATTTTAAAAGAAGATGCTTTTATTGAAGTAATTACTGCTGCTTTGAAAGCTACCGAAAAAAATGATTGGTTGCTAACATTAGGTATTCAACCAAGCAGACCTGATACTGGTTATGGTTATATTCAGTTTAATGATCAAATTACTTATGCTGATGATGCTCGCATCAACAAGGTGAAAACTTTTACCGAAAAGCCTGTGTTGGAAATGGCTAAATCGTTTATACAAAGTGGCGATTTCTTGTGGAATGCCGGTATATTTGTATGGTCGTTGAAAAGCATAATGAAGGCTTTTGAGACGTATTTACCCGAAGTGGATTCTATTTTTAAAGATGGAATGCAATATTATAATACCAAGAACGAAGAAAATTTTATTAAAAACGCTTACACCATTTGTAAAAATATTTCGATTGATTACGGTGTAATGGAAAAGGCCGACAATGTATATGTATTATCTTCCGAATTTGGTTGGTCCGATTTAGGTACCTGGGGCTCGTTGTACGAAACTCGTAAAAAAGATAGCAATGGAAATACCGTCGTTGGTAAAAATGTTATGATTTACGATACTACAAATTGTATTGTAAATGTGCCAAAAGATAAACTTGTAGTTTTGCAGGGTTTAGATGATTATATTGTAGTAGAAGACGATAATATTCTATTAATATGCAAGAAAACAGAAGAACAGCAAATACGCCAATTCGTTAATGATGTGATGAGCGAAAAAGGCGAAAAGTTTGTTTAAAATATATAAGGCTGGTAATTTTCATCAGCCTTTTCTTTTCCCAAAATGCAAGCTATCGCCCCATTCGCCATAGCCTATTTCGGCACCCGAAATATGGATGCGGGCTTCAAGGCAGTTTTTGCATTCGCTGGCTTCTTCGTCAATACAAGGTTTGTCTTCGTACAACAGATAACTATCGCGGTATTTAACAGGGGTAAGGTTGGGCATAATAATATTGCTGCCTACCTTGATGGCTTTTTCGCGGCCCATTTTATCGAGCGTTTGCATGGCAGTGGTGGCTGCAATATTAATATCTTTCATCATAATGCGCAGCAATGCCACCATTTTCAGTGATAAATCGAAGCGTTCTTTTTTTGGCATTAAAAGGTGGCGGTATTGGTACAAAGGGGTGTCTTCATGCTCAATATAGGGTCCCATGCCAGCCATGTCGATATCAAATTCTTTGAAAAACAATAAATCGTCGGCTAAATCTTCAATGGTTTGAAACGGTAAGCCTATCATTACACCCGTACCCACCTGATAGCCTGTTTTGCGCAATAAATGCAGGGCATTTAAGCGGGTTTCAAAATCGTGGGTTTTGTTATTGGGATGAAGTTTTCGATATAATTCTGGGTTGCTGGCTTCTATGCGTAGTAAATATCGTTTGGCACCTGCTTCACGCCATTGTATAAG
>CAZUCB010000023.1:0-4362 GCA_964618755.1 uncultured Bacteroides sp.
GCATAAAAATCAACATTGAGTTTCATTCCAGAAACATTTTCTATAACTGGCAAACAATCTTCTTCAGTGCAACCTGGATAAACTGTGGATTCATAAATAACAATATCTCCTTTACTAATTACTTTTCCTATAGTTTTGCTGGATATTATCAAAGGTGTAAGATCAGGACGATTATTTTTATCTACAGGTGTTGGTACTGTAACTATGTAAACATTGCAATCACGGATATCTTCAATATTGCTTGAAAGGAAAAGACCTAAATCGATTGAAGGCTCTAATTTTAATACAGATTGGAGATTTGAGTCATCAACCTCCAAAGTACTATCATGTCCTTGATTAAGATCATTAATGCGAGATTGCCTTATATCAAATCCAATTACAGGAAAATGCTTAGCAAATTCAACAGCTAAAGGCAAGCCTACGTAACCTAAACCAATCATACATATTTTATGAGATTCCATATTAAGATTTTTTATTTTTTACAATTTCTTTTTCTGACATTTCTAAATCTGTGAGAGGTAATGTAACAATCAAATTATGACCAATTTGACTAATACGAATTACAACCTTTTTTTTACCCATATAATTAACCAACTCTCCATCAAACCCTGCAAGAACACCTGATACAATTCGAACAACTGTACCTGGTTTAAATACTTTGGTGCTGATAGTTATTTCATAATCAGCACTTGCTAATTTTTGCAAGGCTTCTATTTGCCATTCAGGTATGGCAGCAGCTTTTCCCGAGAAACTTATATATCTGACTGCACCTTCGATGTTTAGTATATCATAGTATTCTAATTCACTCGCTTTTACAAAAACATAAGAGCGTATTAAAGGTTCTTCTATCCACTTTTTACGATCTTTCCATTTACGAAGTTTTTTTTGAAGTGGTAAATAGGCTTCTATTCTTCGTTCAATAAGCCTTGAATAAACCTTTTTTTCAAATCTAGGAAAAGTATATAAAGCAAACCAATTATAACCCATTATTCATTTCAATAATTTTTTTCTTATCCAATATTTTTATTTTCAACAACTTATTAATTATTTTCAAATTTAATAGCAATCAAAATACAAATATAGATATTGCTGCAAATTTAGTGAAAGAAAATGAAACGATAAGCATTGGGTGAAAATTAAATATTTGAGTTAAAAGTATAAATCTGACTTTTCAAAATCCATTACAAGTAAAATTCAAACTATTATTCATCCCATTTTATTTTGGTTTTAGATTGTGGAATTGTGTCTAACACAGTTTTTTTTGAGGATTTTTCCTTCGTTTCTTCCCAATCAATGATGTATTTACCTTTTTCCTGTATTTTAAAATGCTGTTGTTGAATAATATCAGTAGAATCTCGTTGCAGCCATTTAAATTCCTCTTTCAAAATGTTGTTAAGGTTGCGTTTCTCATTTTTAAAATCAAGTATCAATTTATCTTTTAACCCTTTAACATCGTATTTAAAAATAGGATTATCTATAGTTCCTGAAACTTTCAAAAAAAGTTTGGTTCTACCCAAACCATCATCTTCCTCGTAACCTAATTCTTGTATAGATTCCTGCCTTTGTTGTTTGCGTAATTTTCGTTTTTTAGAACTTAACTCCGACAACAAAATATTGATACGATAATTAATAACATTGTTAAATTTATGTTCCCCAGATATACCAAGGTTTATCGCAGTTGATTGAATATCCATAGCAGGAATATGAATGGTTTCGTCATTAATAAGAATTTGATTTTGTAAGGTTTTAAAACTAACTTCTTTTAAATCATCTATATTGATAAATCGCGATAACTTCATCAAAGGCTGATAGTTCAACAACTTTCCATTTTCAATCTTTACATCTATTTTCGACCAAATACTTTTTTTGTCAACTTGTAAATAAGAATTAAAAAAGGCAGCAAACTGAACATTGGCAGAAATATTTCCACTGATATTATCGGAAGTAAGGTTTTTTTGTCCAAAATTATCAAATACGTAAAATAGCTGCTGTGCATTTACTTTTGAGGTGTTTACATCGCAACTAATCAAGAATTTTGCATTTTGCGAGCCGTCTATCATCATGTTGCCGCTCACATTACCGTCCATACTTACCATACTGAGTTGCTCTGCTTTAAAAAGTCGATTATTATAGCTTAATTTTCCCTTCAAATTATTGGCTTTGAATTTTTTGTATTTAGCTTTATCAGCAATAAGCGAGAATTTAAAAATGTAATTGTCGCTTAAACGAAATTCAGCAAAACCAGTTGTAGTGTATTTATTTCCAATTATTTCGTCTAAATCTAAATTGCTTGAAAATAAATCGGCGTTTACTTCTATTTTTTGATTTTCGAGAAATATAAAAGGGATTACATTCCTGAAATAACCTTTTAAATTCACATCGCTGCTCGAAATATTCCCAGTTAATTTATTAATTTCAATATCATTATTGGTAAATCTGAAAATTCCATTAAAATTAGTGTAATTACGATTGTCATTTTTTAGTTTTAACATAACATCACTAATCGTAGCTTGTCCAGTAGTTTGACTATTAATAAAATCGGTTACTTTCAATGCTTTTTTGTTGATTTTCCCTTTAAAATCGATGTTAATAGCAAGATTCCCTTGCATATTTACAATATTATCAGTCTTTATAAACTGCTGTAAATCTTGTAAATTAAGGTTGGCGGAAGCAATGCAATTGATAGTTGGATTTTTAAAGTCGTTGATGGTAAAGCTTGCATTAATTTTCCCTTTTTTTAGATTACATGAAAATTGCTGAACGGTAAGCCTATTATTTTCGGATTTGGCATCTTCCCCATTATTGTATGAGCCTTTTAACATAACATTGGTAAGGCGTGCATTGGATTTTTTATGGAATATTTCGCCATTTCGAAAACTAAAACTTGCAGCAATCAAAGGAAGATGAACACCTCCATAATTTCCTTTGATTTCCATTTGGAGATCAAAAATACCTTTGCTTTCGTAGTTATTGAAATAAGTTTGTTGTTGTTTGGGTAATTCTTTAATAAAGTTATGTAATTGAATATCTTTACCTTTAATTAATAGCTGTAATTTTTTGTTGGACGAAGCATAAAATATATTTCCTTTTACATCAAAATCTAAATCATTGAGCCGTAAATCGCCATTTTTTATTTCAACAAACTCTTCGATGGTATTAATATTGCCAGCCAATGAAACTTTAGCCTTTTCGTTGCTAAAATAAACCACTTCACCCGATTGAAAATGATTAATTTGTAGGCTTCCATCTAATTTCAGTGCTTGAATTTCATTTGAAAAATCGCCCTTTGCAATAGCATTCTCTACCAAAATATCATAATACTGTAGAGCTGCCTTATTGATATATTTGATCTGTACATTTTTAAATTTAATATTCTTAAGGCTAAATTCAAATTTTGAATTGTTTTGTTTCCCTGTAGATTTCCAGCAATGGAAATTGTCGTTCCCCATTTCATCTACTTTCAGATTTACAACAGCATCGATAAGTTCTATATGTTTGATACGATAATGCTTATAATACAAATCCCATAAATTAAATTCGAGGAAAATAGATTTAGCTGTTAATAAAGTAGCTTTAATTGAATCTTTTACAGCATCTTTGGCAACTATTTCCTTAAAATTTAGCGAAGCGTTCGGAAATTTATCGAATACCGAAAATTCAATATCTTTTACCGAAATTTCGGTTTGTAATGATTTATTGATTTCAGCTACAAAAAGATTTTTTATGGTGTTTTGATTGTAGTATATAATTAAATATCCACCACTTACAACTAAAAATAAAAAAATCAGAATACCTAAAAGCGTTCTGATTAAATATTTTTGAATGTTTTTTTTAGCGGAAATGAATATCATAATTTAAGTTTAAAGTACTTGGAGTACTTAGTATTTAATTAGGTATTCTTAACTAACTCAATTAGCTTGTTTTTATTGTGGTTTTAAGTTCAAATGTTCGTAGCAATACTTTATGAGTTTTACAAACTTTTTAACTTTATACAAACTGCTATTGTAACATTTTTAAGTAAGAAACTTCTTTTTCGCTCAAAAAACGCCACATTCCGCGAGGAATATCTTTTTTGGTCAATCCTGCAAACATGGTTCTGTCGAGTTTTACTACTTCGTAGCCCAATGCTTCAAAAAGGCGACGAATTACACGGTTTTTGCCTGTATGTATTTCGATGCCAATTTCTTTCTTATTTTTATTCTCGTCAATATAAGCAATGTCGTCAACTTTAATAATACCATCTTCTAATTCAACGCCATCCCAAAGTTTTTCCAAATCAGATTTTGAAAGGGCACGATCTAACTCAACATGGTATAATTTTTTTACGCCATAGCGTGGATGGGTGAGCTTTTTAGCGATTTC
>CAZUCB010000023.1:4462-27656 GCA_964618755.1 uncultured Bacteroides sp.
AATCTTTATCGTTTTCTCTTCTTGGTTTATATTCTGATTTTTCGTTTCTTTCGCCGTAAGAAGGCTTGCTGTCTCTACCGCCAAATTTAGGTTTGAACGATGTTTCTCTTTTTTCTCCGTAATTAGGTTTGTCTTTTCTATCCTGATATGAAGGTCTTTCAGATGATTTATTATCTCTATCCCCATATCTGGGTTTATCTTCTCTATCGCGGTATGATGGTTTGCTATCTCTATCAGAAAATTTAGGTTTAAATGAGCTTTCTCTTTTTTCTCCGTAATTGGGTTTATCATTTCTATCACGATAAGAAGGTCTATCAGATGATTTATTGTCCCTATCACCATATCTTGGCTTATCGTCTCTATCGCGGTAAGATGGCTTGCTATCTCTATCACCATATTGTGGTTTACCAAAAGGTTTGTCGGTATTGCCAAATTTAGGTTTAAATGAGGATACTGATCTTTCGGGTCTGTCTGAAGACTCAATTCTTTTTTTATAATCGGGTTTTGAAAATTGCGATGAACCTTCTGAACGTCTGCTTCTTTCTGGTTTTCCAAAAGAGCGATTATTGTTATTTCTTTCCATGATATTTTATAAAATGCGGCTGCAAAGGTAGGCATAATCTTGGTAATTTCCTAAATATAATTTAGTTAAACGACTTTGATAATTTGATTATCTGTCAAATATTTTTACTTCAGCTTCTTTTAATTCCTTTAATTATGTTACAATTCTTAGTTTTTGTATGTATTTTTGCAGAAGCAACTGCTTGATTAAAATATAGGAACAAACATCAATAATAAGTAAAATGAAATCATATTTTATAAAATTACTTCCCATCGTAATGCTATGTATGGGCATTACAAATGTTGTGTTAGCACAAAACACAAAAGAAAATAGTTCTTCCCCAACCAAAGATGCCCTAACCACCATACTTAACCGCAAAAGCGTTAGAGAGTTTACAGGCAAAATGCTAACAAACGAAACATTGGATACCCTTGCCAAAGCAGGAATGGCTGCTCCTTCGGCTATGAACAAACAACCCTGGGTATTTATCTTAATCAACGACAGAAAAACACTCAATCGATTGGCCGATAGTTTACCTTCTTCCAAAATGTTGTACAAAGCAGGCGGAGCAATTGTGGTATGCGGTGATCAGAAAAAATTCATCGCTGGAAACGAATTGTTTTGGATAGAAGATTGTGCTGCTGCCAGCCAAAATATTCTGATAACTGTAGAATCTTTAGAAATGGGTGCTGTGTGGACAGGTGTTTTCCCTGACAATAAAAAAATGGCAACTGTTCGCACTATATTGGAAATTCCATCGGATGTAATTCCATTGAATGTAATTGCCATTGGCTATCCATCCGGAAAAGATGTACCCAAAAATAAATATAAGAAAGAAAATATTCATTGGAATAAATGGTAGAAAGTATTAAAAAGTAAATACATGTCTTTTATTTTTTAGAAATTATGTAATGAAAATTTAGAACGCAGATAAAACGGATACGTTCCGTAAACGCAGATATTCGCGGATTTTTTTATTTCTGATTTGTTGTTGTTTAAAATCCGTTTAAATCAGCGTTTCCCTTCAGGGATCAGCGTTATCTGCGTTCAAAAAAACAAATCAGAAGATTTAATATTTCAGTTTTTATGTATCAATAAATTATTCTTATTAGTTATGATGATGAAGTTTGCAAATAATGTTTTTTTATTCTTTTGTTTTTCCTTCCTCTTTTTATTCAATGGTTTTGGACAAACCGATACGTTTGAATTACAAACGGGCGATCTCCTTTTTCAGGATTTAGATTGTGGTCCTTTTTGCGATGCCGTTGAAAAAGTTACCATAGGATACAATGGCGCAAAGTTTTCGCATGTAGGCATAGCCGTTCGCAACAAAACAGGAAATATCGAGGTAATTGAAGCTGTAGGTAAAGGCGTTTGCATTACAGCTTTAAAAGATTTCTTAGCCAAAAGCTGCGATACAAATAAAAATCCCAAAGTAATGGTTGGCAGATTAAAATCAAAATACCGGCATTTGATTCCCAAAGCCATCGAAGAAGCTTACATATTAATTGGTCGCCCTTACGATGAAGTATTTTGTATCAGCAATAACAGTTATTATTGTTCGGAATTAATTTACGATATCTTTAAAAAAGCAAACAACAACCATACTATCTTTAAAATTCATCCAATGACTTTTAAAGACCCCGAAACAGGAAAAACATTTGCTATCTGGCTTGATTATTTTAAACAACTAAACAAACCAATACCCGAAGGAGAATTGGGTAACAATGCAGGAGGTCTTTCATTGTCGAATAAAATTGAAGTTGTCCATTTTTATGGAATACCAAGCGGATACAAAAAACCTAAAACAACCAGATAAATCAAATGGAAAGTATTTGTAAAATATATAAAATCGGCAATGGTCCTTCGAGCAGTCACACCATTGGACCCCGAAAAGCAGCATTGTTGTTTAAAGAAAAAAATGCGAAGGCACATCATTTCAGTGTAACATTATATGGCAGTTTGGCAGCAACAGGCAAGGGACACTTAACGGATATTGCAATTATTGAAGCAATGAAACCTTTTGAGATAAAAATCAATTTTGAACCCGGCATTTTTCAAGCTTTTCACCCCAATGCAATGCTTTTTGAAGCCTATAACGCAAGCGGAGATAAAACAGATGAGTGGATGGTTTACAGCATTGGTGGCGGTGATCTTTCGGCAGAAGGAATAAGCATAGTACGCGAACCTATTTACACAATCACTACAATGAAAGAGGTGTTGGAGTGGTGCGAATTGAATGGAAAAACACTTTGGGAGTTTGTTGAAATACATGAAAACAAAGGATTTTGGAATTATCTGAGCGAAGTATGGCAAGTAATGAAAACTTCTATTGAGAGAGGTATAGACACTGAAGGAAGCTTGCCCGGAGGTTTGCATTTGCAAAGAAGAGCGCCATCTTATTTTATTAAATCCTCTGGATATAAAGCATCTCTAAAAAGTAAGTCATTGGTTTTTGCTTATGCATTAGCCGTTGCAGAAGAAAATGCTGCAGGAGGCAAAATTGTTACGGCTCCTACTTGTGGTTCATCAGGTGTACTGCCTGCTGTTTTGTATCATCTTTACACAAGCTACGAGTTTTCGGAAAAAAAAATACTAAAAGCCTTGGCAACTGCCGGACTTATAGGAAATTTAGTGAAGAAAAACGCTTCCATTTCCGGTGCAGAAGTTGGATGTCAGGGCGAAATTGGAACGGCATGTTCAATGGCTTCCGCAGCCGCTAATCAACTTTTTGGAGGCAGTCCTAATCAAATTGAATATGCTGCCGAAATGGGACTCGAACATCATTTGGGTTTAACCTGCGATCCTGTTTGTGGTTTGGTTCAAATTCCCTGTATCGAAAGAAATGCTTTTGCTGCAGCAAGAGCGTTGGATGCAAACATTTACGCTATGCTTTCCGATGGAAAACACAGAGTAAGTTTCGATAGAGTGGTAGGTGTAATGCGCGAAACAGGACATGATATTCCAAGTCTTTACAAAGAAACCTCTGAAGGTGGTTTGGCAAAATTTTAAACTGCTTTATAACTTTTTAATATATATTACGTTAAATACACTATTGAAATTTTAAAACTCATGTTTGCAAAAGACCTAACCGACGACACTATTATTCCGGCTAAAACTTCCGATACTGCTTCATTGGCATTAGCCTGGATGGACGAATACAAAGTGAACCACTTGCCCATCGTAAACAACGAAAACTATTTAGGTTTAATTACAGAAGAAGATATTTATACATCAAATATTTTCGATGAACCACTTGGCAATCACAAGCTTTCATTGAACAATCCTTTTGTTACCGAAAACCAGCATATTTTTGAAGTGATAAAATTAGCTACAACCTTAAAACTATCACTTATTCCGGTACTTGACAATAAAAATAAATATATTGGAGTAGTTACCCTTCGCAAACTCATTGACGGTTTGTCAGCAACCACGGCTATTAATAATCTCGGAGGTATCATCGTACTCGAAATCAATGCCAATGATTATTCTTTATCAGAAATTGCTCAAATAGTAGAATCCAATGATACAAAAATACTTAGCTTATTCATTACCTCTCACAGCAATTCCACTCAAATGGATGTTACCATCAAACTCAATCGTATGGATATTTCTCCTGTATTGCAAACCTTTAATCGATACAACTACAATGTAAAAACAATACTTGTAGAACAAGAAATAAACGAAGACCTGCAAGATAGATATGATTCACTTATGAAATATCTTAGTATTTAATAAAAGCTTGGGCAAATGCTAAAACATTTATTAGTTTTTTTTCTTTTGATATTACTTGCATTTCACGGACTTGCTTCAGATGATAGTTTAATAGTAGTAAAAAACATCTCTATTACAGGAAATAAAATCACCAAAAACTATATTATCTTTAGGGAATTAGTCTTTAAAATTGGCGATACCCTCTCCCCTGCTATTTTAGATCAAAAGATTAAGAAGAGTAATGAAAATCTGATGAACATTTCGCTTTTTAATTTCGTAACAATTAATCCTACAATTATTGATAACAAGGCAAACATTAATATAACTGTTACTGAACGATGGTATATCTGGCCCATTCCTCAATTTGATCTTGCTGATAGAAACTTCAACACATGGTGGAAAACTCAGGATTTCAGAAGAGTTAATTATGGCGTTGACCTTACTATTTACAATTTCAGAGGACGCAACGAAACCGTCAATTTTCTTCTCAGTTTGGGCTACGACGAAAAATATGGTATCTCCTATAAAATACCCTACATCAACAAGAAACAAACGCTTGGGCTTATTTTTAGCGGAAACTATATGCGAAATCATGAAGTGGCAGTAAATACAATAGACAACACTATCGTTTTTTTTAAAGACAATAATAAATATCCAAAACAAAGCATTTCATTCGGCGGAGGCATAACTTACAGGCGCAACATACATAACTCGCATATTCTCCAACTAAGTTATGAAAATTATACGTTTTCCGATACGCTCATCAAGCTAAATCCTAATTATTCAACACTTCAACAAAATTCATCAAAATATTTTTCTTTTTACTATCAATACAAAAACGATTACCGCGATTATAAACCTTATCCATTACAAGGCCATTATTTTGATATTGAAATTAATAAATCGGGAATTGGAATTCTGAACGAAGAAAAGACCAACTTCTTTAGTATAAAATCAACCTATCGCAAATTTTGGAAAATCAGTCCACGTTTTTATGATGCAATTGGTTTTACTGGAAGTACAACACCTGATTATCCATATTATGTTCAGAATGGTCTAGGTTTTGGACGTGATTTTGTAAGAGGATATGAATATTACGTAATTAGTGGACAAGGCTTTGGTTTATTAAAAACAAATCTCAAATACGCTTTGCTAACTCAAAGAGTATCGAAAATTAATTTTATAAAAACCGAGAAATTTAATACGATTCCTTATTCTTTTTATGTAAATTTGTTTGCTGATGCGGCTTATGTTTATAAAAAAAACGATGATTTCAACAATTCATTAGTAAACAATCTGCTGATAGGTATGGGAATCGGTATTGATTTTGTAACTTATTACGATAAAGTACTAAGAGTGGAATATTCGGTAAACAAAAAAGGTGATAGTGGGTTATTTATTCACTTTATGACATCTATTTAAACAATTTCATCAAGAATCATAAATTCTTTCAAATTTCAAAACCAATAACTCTTTAACAATATATTTCATGAAGATTGCATTATTTGGGAAAAATATCAACAACGAAAGTATTGAATACATGAAATTGTTGGTAGAACAATTAGAAAATACAGGTATTGCTATGATGGTTTATGAACCATTTTTTAAAGCAATTGAAAATAAAGTGTCATTCAACAAAGATGTTCAATTTTTCAAAGAACACACAGAAATTCGCAATCAGGTAAATTTTCTCTTATCAGTTGGAGGCGATGGAACTCTATTGGATACCATCACATTAGTCAGAGATTCAGGTGTGCCTATTTTAGGAATAAATTTGGGACGGCTTGGTTTTTTGGCAAGTATTAATAAAGAAATGATTATTCCGGCAATCAATGCAATAATCGAAGGTAATTATACTTTAGATAAACGTACTTTGGTAAAAATAGAATCCGAAAATAATTTGTTTGGAGAACTTAATTATGCACTCAACGAAATGACTGTTTATAAGAAAAACCCACTTTCGATGTTATCAATTAAAGTGTTTGTAAACAATGAATTCTTGAATGTTTATTGGGCTGATGGATTGATAATAGCAACACCAACAGGCTCAACAGCCTATTCGCTTAGTTGCGGGGGCCCTATTATTACACCTGACTCCGAAAACTTTATTATTACACCAATTTCTACACATAATCTAACAGTACGCCCAATTGTAATCCCCGACAATAGCCTTATCAAAATACAAGTAGAATCTCGCGAAAGTGATTATTTTGCAAGTCTTGACTCTCGATTTATTAGTGTTCCATCTACTACAGAATTAACAGTTAAAAAAGAATCTTTTCATATTAATTTATTGAAAATGAACAATCAAAACTTTTTTTCTACGATTAGGCATAAACTTTTATGGGGTAGCGATGTACGAAATTAATATTTCTTGCGTTATAGCTGTTATGATTGTAAAAAATGTAATTGTCAAACTATTTTCAGGAGCATTAAAATAATTTTTACTTCAGATAATTGTTATAAAAGTATAATAAATGTTAAAAGCACAATGGTTTAAGATTAATTCTCTCAATAATATTGTTTTAAACTAAAAAAAAAATTACTTTTGCTGACTTATGACAAAACCTTCTTTAAAACAGTTATATTATTATTGTTAAGTACTGTTTTTTAGTCTTTTTCAATACAATTAAAGAAAAGAAAATGAAGAAATTAATCATCATTATTTGCGGAATATTTTTAACAATAAATACTTACGCACAACGTTCAGAACTTGGACTAATGCTAGGAACATCTTATTATTTGGGAGACATAAACCCATCAAGTCAATTTTACAGCCCTAATTTTGCAGGAGGGCTTATTTATCGTTATAATTTGAATCCGCATTGGGCATTAAAGCTAAATGCACTTTATGGAACTGTTGAAGCCAGTGATGCTGACTTTGGGGAAATTAGAAATTTAAGTTTTAAATCTCATATTTTAGAGTTTTCGTCACAAATAGAGTTAAACTTTTGGGAATACTTTACAGGAAGCAAAAGTCATCGCTTTTCACCTTACATTTTTGCAGGAGTAGCAATATTTAACTATAATCCACAGGCTATAGATAGTGCAGGAGTATGGCATGATTTGCAACCATTAGGAACTGAAGGACAAGGCACTATTGAAACACCTACAAGAAAAGTTTACAGTCTCACCCAATTCGCAATTCCATTTGGAATTGGTGTAAAATTTAGTGTTTCAAAAGTCATCTGCATTGGTGCAGAATGGGGTTTGCGTAAAACTTTTGCAGATTATATTGATGATGTTAGTACAACTTATGTTGACAGATTTTTATTAGCTAACGAAAATGGTAAAATTGCAGGATATTTATCAGATCGTACACCTGAACTTTTATATTCCAACCCCACACCAGACCCAAACGATCCAACCACATTTATAATACATCGTCCTGCTCACATAAAAGATGAACAAAGAGGTAATTCATCTACAACAGATTGGTATTCATTTGCTGGAATTACAATAACTTTTAAATTGGGATATAAATCAAGACCAAGCTGTTTTGATAAAGGATTTAATTATAAAGAAAATATTTATTACTAAACTTCCTAATAGGCAAAGAGGGATAATGAGTTTGAGAGATCAATTAGATATAAGCAAAATACCACAACATGTAGCTATTATTATGGATGGTAATGGCAGATGGGCTAAACAACGTCAACACGATCGTACATTCGGTCATGAAAATGGCGTAGTTTCTGTAAAAGATACTGTTGAAGCCGCTGCTGAAATTGGTATTAAATATCTTACACTTTACGCTTTTTCTTCTGAAAATTGGAATCGTCCTAAAAATGAAGTAGATGCTTTGATGAGTTTATTGGTTAAAACTATTAATCAGGAAACGAAAACATTAAATGATAACAATATACGTTTGCATGCAATTGGTGATTTACAAAGTTTAGAGCCTCAAACTTTTAACGAATTACAGAGAGCTATTGATAATACTGCATCCAATTCACAAATGACTCTTATTCTTGCTCTCAGCTATAGCTCAAGACTTGAAATTACAAATGCCATTCAACAAATTGCTCGAAAAGTAAAAAATAATGAATTACAAATAGAAGATATAAATCAGGATTTTGTTTCTAGTTCTTTATATACTTCAAACTATCCAGACCCTGAGCTCTTAATTAGAACCAGTGGTGAATATAGGATTAGTAATTTTTTACTTTGGCAAATTGCTTATACAGAACTCTATTTTACACCCATATTATGGCCCGACTTCCGCAAAGAAAATCTCTACGAAGCTATCCTTGATTATCAAAACAGAGAAAGACGATTTGGAATGACCAGTGAACAACTATTAAACTTTTAACGGATGAAATTCAGATTATTTTTGCTTCTTTTATTTATCTTTTCTGCAACTATTGCTAATGCTCAAATATCTTTAGGCAATGATTTATCAGAAATTGATTACTCAACTCCAAAAGAATATGAAATTGGAGGTATCACTGTAACAGGTGTGCAATTTTTAGATAATAATATGCTTATATTAATTTCAGGACTTTCAGTTGGAGAAAAAATCGCCATCCCTGGAGACAAAATATCTGCAGCTATTGACAAACTATGGGAACAAGGATTGTTTGAAAATATTAAAATTTCCGCTACAAAAATACAAGGACGTACTATTTTCCTTGACATCTATCTTCAGGAAAGACCTCGTCTTTCTAAATTTAGGTTTACAGGTATCAGAAAAGGAGAAGCTGACAAAGTAAGAGAAGAAATAAAACTTACCAATGGAGATGTTATTACCGAAAATGTAATTACTCGTACTTCAAATAGTATCTCTAGTTATTTCAATAAAAAAGGATATTTAAATACAAGCGTTCATATCAAGCAAATTCCAGATACTATAGCAAGCAATAGTGTAATACTTCTTATTGACGTTCAGAAAAATAAAAAAGTAAAAATTGCTGAAATTAATATACATGATAATCTATCTTTAAGTGATAATAAAGTAAGAAAAGCACTCAAAGAGACAAAACGAAAAAGAATTTATCATCTTTTTAAATCATCACGATTTATTGAAGATGATTACAAGGCTGACTTGGATAAAATTATTGAAAAATATAATGAACTTGGGTATAGAGATGCTAAAATTGTAAAAGATTCTGTATCTAAAATCAACAATAAATTAGTAAATATTGACATTTGGGTTCTAGAAGGGAAGAAGTTTTATTTCAATAATATAACCTTTGTTGGGAACACCAAATATACTTCAAAACAATTAGGAGATATTTTAAAAATTCGTAAAGGCGACATTTACAATCAAAGTTCATTAAATCAAAATTTATCATTTAACCCTAATGGATATGATATCAGCTCATTATACATGGATGATGGGTATCTTTTCTTTCAAGCAATTCCTGTTGAGGTGCAAGTAAACAATGATTCTATTGATATTGAAATTAGAATTCGTGAAGGCAAGCAAGCACGTATTAATAAAGTTACAATAAAAGGCAATTCTAAGACCAATGACCATGTGGTTATTAGAGAAATAAAAACGATACCAGGTCAATTATTCAGTCGTTCTGACATTATAAGAACAACTCGCGAATTGGCACAATTGCGTTATTTTAATGCAGAAACCATCAAACCTGTTCCAACACCTAATCCCGAAAATGGAACTGTTGATATTGAATACCAGGTTGAAGAAACTTCATCAGATCAGGTAGAACTCTCAGGTGGCTGGGGAGGCGGTATGGTTGTGGGTACATTAGGACTTTCGTTCAACAATTTTTCTGCCAGAAATATATTTAACGGAAAAGCATGGAAACCATTGCCATCTGGAGACGGACAAAAATTAAGCCTTAGGGGTCAAACAAATGGACAATATTATTATTCAGTAAGTGCATCTTTTACAGAACCTTGGCTTGGTGGAAAAAAACCAAATGCTTTAAGTGTTTCTGTTTACCATTCTAAGCAAACCAACGGATATTCTTCTGATAATGCATCTTACGCATCGCTAACAATAAATGGTGTTACAGTAGGTTTAGGTAAAAGAGTTAAGTGGCCTGATGATTATTTCACTATTTATCACACAATTAGTTTGCAAAACTACACATTAAATAATTATGGGTCGTTATTTTCATTTAGCAATGGTTATTCTAACAACTTGAATTATGGTTTAGCAATATCTCGTAATTCAATTGATGCACCTATTTACTCTCGTACTGGTTCTGAAATATCTTTATCAATGCAGTTTACACCACCTTATTCTTTATTTTCGAAGAAAGATTATAACAATATAAGTGATCAGGAAAAATTTAAATTTCTCGAATATCATAAATGGAAATTTAAAGCAAGTTGGTTTTTTAATCTTACTGGAAAATGGGTGTTGAATACCAAAGCAAGATTTGGTTTTGTAGGCTATTACAATAAGGAGGTAGGCTATCCACCATTTGAAAGATTCTATTTAGGTGGCGACGGACTTTCTGGTTACGCATTAGACGGAAGAGAATTAGTTGCAATGAGAGGTTATGGAAACAATACTCTTACACCTAAAAATGGCACTAACTATGTTGGAGGTAATGTTTACGACAAATATACAGTTGAATTAAGATACCCTTTATCACTTAATCCTAATGCTACTATATATGGACTTGCTTTTATTGAAGGTGGTAATGCATGGTCTGACTTTAAACAATTCAACCCATTCAATATGTATAAATCTACTGGATTTGGAGTTAGGATTTTCTTACCAATGTTTGGAATGCTTGGATTAGATTGGGGTTACGGTTTCGACAAAGTGCCTGGTATTTCGGAAGCTGCTGGAGGACAATTTCATTTCTCTATCAACCAGTCAATTGATTAACAGGACTATAAATTAAAGATAATTTTGGCACAATATTTGCAAAACAGATATTATAAATTTTAAATTTTATCAACATGAAAAAAATATTTTTAAGTACCGTGTTTTTACTTTTTATAACAGGGGTAAGTTTTTCACAAAAATATGCATATATCGATTCAGAATATATTATGGATAATATTCCTGAATACAAAGATGCACAGTCAGAAATAGACGCATTATCAAAACAATGGCAAAAAGATATTGAACAAAAATTTAAAGAAATCGATAATCTTTACAAAGCATTTCAAGCTGAGTCAGTTCTTTTGCCAGAAGAAGTTAAGAAAAAACGTGAAAACGAAATAATTGCATCAGAAAAAGATGCAAAAGATTTACAAAAAAAACGATTTGGGAAAGACGGTGATTTGTATAAAAAACGTCAGGATTTAGTAAAACCTATACAAGATAAAGTTTACAATGCTATCGAAAAAAGAGCTCAAGATAAAAATTACATTTTTGTTTTTGACAAAGCAGGTAGCCTAACAATAATGTATGCCGATCCAAAATATGATATGAGTGATGATATTTTAGATGATTTAGGTTATAAACTAAGTAAGACTCCAAAAACTACTAATACTACTAAGACCACAAAAACTGAATCTGAAACAAAACCAAATCAATCTACACCAGGCAATCGTAACCCAAACTCAAAACCAGGTGAAAGAAAATAAAAATTCAATAATTATATCATATTAAGTGTATAATATATTTTAAATTATTAAATTTTATACCTTTGCAAACCGAAATTATTATAAATAAAAACACAATAGAAAAATGAAAAACGTATTAAAAATCATTATTATTTTGGGTATATTTAGTATGCCTCTATTTTCAAACGCACAAAAAGTAATCAAATTAGGACATATTAATTCTAATGATTTATTAAAAATTATGCCTGGTCGTGATTCTGCTCAAACAGCTTTAGAAAAACATGCAAAAGAACTTGAATCTACATTAAAAGGAATGCAAAGTGAGTTGGAAACAAGATACCAAGATTTCACCTCATCACAAGCTCAAATGTCAGATTTAATAAAACAAACTAAAACCAAAGAATTGCAAGACATGCAAGCAAGAATTGAAGATTTTAGAGAAAATGCTCAAAAAGATTATCAAGATAGAGAGAAAAAATTACTAACACCTATCATTGACAAAGCTAAAAAAGCAATAGAAGATGTAGCTGCAGAAAATAAATATTCATACATATTTGACAGTGGTGTAGGTAGCTTACTCTATCAAGATGCAAGTGACGATATCTTACCATTAGTGAAAAAGAAATTAGGTTTGAAATAATTCCAAAAGCTGTCAGCCGACAGCTTTTTTTTTGCATGCTTGTTAAATTTAGGTTAATTCCGTTTTTGTCTTTTTTAACTTTGTAACTTTGATAAATAATTTAAAAACCCATTATGAAAAAAATAATTTTTATTGCATTTTGTTTATTTATAACAAGTTTTGGATTTTCACAAACTGAAACACCTAAAACAAAAAAACTACCATCAATTACTATCAAAACTGTTGATGGAAAAACAATTAAAACTTCTGAAATCTCAAATAATGGCAAACCTATTATTATCAGTTTTTGGGCATTATGGTGTAAACCCTGCCAAAAAGAATTATCTACAATAGCTGAAGTGTATGATGAATGGCAAAAAGAAACTGGTGTTAAATTAGTAGCAGTTTCTATTGATGATGCCCGTTCATCCTCAAGAGTACTTCCTACTGTAAATGGCAATAATTGGACTTATGAAGTCTTACTTGATGTAAATGGAGATTTTAAAAGAGCTATGAATGTCAATATGATCCCTCATACTTTTTTATTAAATGGTAAAGGTGAAATTGTATGGCAACATACTTCTTTTGCTGAAGGTAGCGAATTAGAATTAATAGAGTTAGTAAGAAAACTAAATAGAGGCGAAGATATTTCCGAAAAAAAATAATATCATTTTTTAAAACATAATATTTACAAAAATGAATAAAAACACGTTGCTTAAAAGTTTTAAAATCGCTATTCTTTTTGGATTTTTTCCTTTTCTTGGGTTTTCCCAAAATCTTTTAAACTCTGGTAGTGTGCAAGGTAATTTTCAGTTAGATGCTCAATATTATCAAAAAGATAGTACTATTGGTGCAAATGAAGTTTCTGAAAAAATGTTGATGAATGCTTTTGCAAACATTATTTATTCCAATGGTAATTTTAGCGCAGGATTAAGATACGAAAGCTATAGAAATCCTATGTTAGGTTTTGATCCTAGATATAAAGGAAGTGGAATTGCTTATCGTTATGCCACTTATAAAGTTGATGATTTTGATATTACAATTGGTAATTTCTACGAACAATTTGGAAGCGGTATGATTTTCAGAAGTTACGAAGAGCGAAATCTTGGCTATGATAATGCAATGGATGGTATTCGTGTTAACTTTAATCCAATACAAGGTATAATGTTAAAGGCAGTAATTGGAACACAACGATTTTTTTGGGATGTAGGGCCTGGAATTGTTAGAGGAGGAGATGCTGAATTTGCTTTAAATGATATTATTCCAAGTTTTTCCGACTGCCGAACAAAATTAACTTTAGGAGGGAGTATAATTAGTAAATATCAACCTTCTGAAGAAATTCTTTTTGATGTTTCTAAAAAATATAATTTGCCTGAAAACGTAGCTGCTTTTGCTGGAAGAATGAATATTTCGAGAGGAAAAATTAATGTAAATGCTGAATATGCGTATAAAACTAATGATCCTAATTCTGAAAACAGTTTTATTTACCGTCATGGTGAAGCATTATTAGTATCTGCTTCTTATTCAAAAAAAGGAATAGGAATTATTCTAACTGGAAAACGTGTTGATAATATGGCTTTTAAATCTAAAAGAACTGAAGTTGGAAATATGCTAAATATCAATTATTTGCCAACATTAACAAAACAACATGCTTACAGCCTTTCTGCAATTTATCCTTATGCTACACAACCTAATGGAGAAATGGGTATACAAGGAGAAATTGTATATTCAATCCCTAAAAATACATTATTAGGTGGTAAATATGGTGTCGAAATCAAGTTAAATTATTCAAGAGCAACATCAATAGAAAAAGACACCTCTGGCCTAAACATAAAAGGTTATGAAGGTGGTACAAAAGGGTATCGTTCTAATTTTTTTGAATTTGGAAATGAGTTATATTTTCAAGATTTTAACATTGAAATTTCAAAAAAAATAAATAATAGATTAAAGGGAAGTTTATCTTGGGTAAATTTAATATACAATGAACAAATTATTGAAGGTCATGAAGCTCCAAGTGTTTATGCAAATGTATTTATTGCTGATATAAATTATAAAATCACGCCCTTAAAATCAATAAGAACAGAAATACAACATTTAAGTACTAAGCAAGATGAAGGAAATTGGGTAATGGGAATGTTGGAATATTCAATTGCACCTCTGTGGTTTTTCTCTATTTCTGATCAATATAATTATGGAAATGAAATTGATGTAAAGAAAATTCATTACTATAACATAGGAGTTGGATATAACAAAAACTCAAGTAGAATTCAAATGTCTTATGGTAAACAACGAGAAGGAATTTTATGCGTAGGAGGTGTATGCAGACAAGTTCCTGCTGCTTATGGGTTTAATCTTACTATAACTAGTAGTTTTTAATTAATATTTGCCGAAATTATGAAGAAGTTTAGTTTTGTATATTTATTATTTGCTTCGTTATTAATACAATCTTGTAATAAAATTGACGATCCATATATTCCTTTAGCTCCAAAAGATTGGTATGGGAAAAGAGTATTGTTAGAAGATTATACTGGACATACATGTCTAAATTGCCCTGCAGCAGCTAATATTGCAGCCAATATAAAAACATTATATGGAGACAAAATCGTTATTATTTCGGTTCATGCTGGTTATTTTGCGAGACCCGAAACGGATTTTCCTGAAGATTTCACAACAACCGCCAGTGAAATTTGGTACAAATTTTTCGGAGTCAATGGTAATCCAAAAGGTATGATTAATAGGAAAGGCGTTTTAAATAAAACAAATATTTTGAACCCAGGTGATTGGGCTTCAATGACAGGGACTGTTATGACTGAGATTCCAGAAGTAGACCTTGAAATTATGCCAGAATATGATACTACAACAAAAATTTTAAAAGGATCTGTTAAAACTAAGTTTCTAAAAACGATTAGAAAAAAATTAAAATTACAAATTTTAGTAACAGAAGATAGTATTATTGCTCCACAAAAGAATGGAACAACTACAATAGCTAATTATGTTCATCGTCACGTAATGAGAGGAACTGTTAATGGAAGCTGGGGAGATGTACTATCAAATGGACAAAATAATTCTATTATTGATACTGAAATTTCACAAAATATGTTGTTTACTTTTGATCCAAGTTGGAAAAGCAAACATTGTACTATTGTAGCCTTTGTTTACGATTCTGATACTTATGAAGTTTTACAAGTTGCAGAAAAACATATTGAATAAATAAGATAAATAATATTTTGAAAGCCTGATGAATTCCGTTTATCAGGCTTTTTGTATTAAAATTAAAAAGGATAACCTATACCAAAATTTAAAACAAAATCTCTTAAACTCGAATGAGCTATAACCCATTCTCTATCTGTCGTTTTAGATGGATTTCTAATTGGAATAGCAGCATCAACACGGATAAGAAGAAAAGAAAAATCCAATCTAGCCCCAAAACCAGCTCCAATAGCAATTTGCTTCAAAAACTTATCAGCTTGAATCTCTCCATTTGGAAATAATATATTTGCTTTATTCAGCCAAATATTACCTGCATCAACAAATAAGGCAGCATGTAATAATTTATATATTTGAAAACGGTTTTCAATATTAAACTCAATTGAAATATCACCAATACGGTCAAAATTTTCAGCCTTTGCATCAAAATATGATCCTGGACCTAGTGAACGCAATCTCCAAGCCCTAATATCATTTGCGCCTCCTGCAACAAAACTCTTTTCGTATGGTAATTGCCTTGAATTTCCATAAGGCAATCCAATTCCAGATGATGTTCTTAAAACCAAATAGTTATTTAAGTTAAAATATAAGTATCTTTTCAATTCAATATCAAAACGTAAGTATTGTGAATAAATTAAATTGAACACTTCATAATCGCCATTTTGATTTTTTGTATCGTCAAATACTCTTTTAATGATATTTAAAAAACTCCCAGCTGATTCAAAATTGGCTCTAAAGAATGTAAAATTTTTCTTCTTGTTGGGGTCTTGATTATTATAAATAAAGCTATATCTTAAATTTAATATAAAGTGGTCAGTATATTGATATTTTAATCTTTTATCCGCAAAGGCATCAATTGTAGCTTTAAAAGCAGAATCTGGATAAATTTTAACAGCATTTATTTCAATAGGATTGAAAATATGCTGAATATAACGAGATTGTTTCCAATCATATCCAAAAGATAAATTAGATATTGTTCTTTTAAAATCAGGTCGTTTCTGAAAATTATACCCTGCACTTATTGTAGTTTTAGGTTTAAAATATTTGGGAAAACGTTCCTGAGAAATGGGGACTAAAAATTTAGGAATTTCAATACTTGTTTCTATACCTGTTTCAAAAGTATTGAAAAGTGGCATATTTGACCTATCGATTGCTAAGTTAATCTTTTGATTTTCCAAAACTCCTTTGAGCTTAATACTAAACACCTCAGCACCTTTAAAAATATTTTTATTTTGAAAGAGAATATTTCCTGCTACACCAAAATATCCAGAAGAATTGCTTCCTTCAAGTTCTGTAGATACAGCATTTACTTTATATTTGGCAAGTTCTATCTTGCAGTCTAATAAACGATTCTTATTACTTATATTTAAACTATCATCTTTTAATTCATCAAAACTAATATTGATAAATCTAAAGTTTCGTAATTCAGAAAGACGATTGTATGTTTGTTCAACATCCGTCAAATTAAAAAAATTATTGGAATTGATAAAAATTGATTGTGAAAAAGTTTTTGGTTTAATCTTCATTTCACTATTGTGAATAAAAAGATAATGATTAAGCACTGTTTTATCTTCAAATTGAGGAACATTCAATAACAAAGTGTCTTTTTTTACCGAATCTGAAAGTAAAGGATTGTAATCGGGATATATATATATATTTCGAATTTTAAATCTATTATGACTAGTTCGAATTATGCTATCAGGAAAAATAGTTGAACTAACGACAGGACTTCTTATCAGCATATCAACATTCATAGAATTGTTATTCAATGCACTATCAACTTTAAATACAATATAGTCTTTTGAAAAAGTAAAGTAACCTTGATTTTTAAAAATTGTAACTAATCTTTCCCTTTCTTTGTCGAATTGATCAATATTATAATTATCACCACTTTTTATCAAAGAATTATTGGTTGAATTAAAAAGAATTGGTTTAAGATTTTCGTCTTCTACAACATAATTTATAGTATTTATTTTATAAGGTTTCCCAGCATCAATCTTATAGATTACTATTGCTTTCTTTTTTTTAGAATATTCAATTCTTTTTTCAACGTTTGAGTTAAAAAAACCATGATTATCCGTGTAAAGATCTATTTTTTTTAAAGTAGAATTAACCAAAGATGTATCCAAAACAACTGGAGGTTCTCCAATTTTCATTAAAAATTTGCTAAAACCTTTAGGGTTTTCTTTTCTGGCGAGGTTGTAAAATCCAAGTTTAAATTTAATACCTATAAATTTTTTATTTGGACGCTGTTTTATTAAACCTTTGATAATCTCGTTACTAATATTATTATTGTTGTTAATTATTTTATTTCTCTTTAAAAGAAATTGATTATCTTGTAATTTACGTGTAGAATTACAAGAAACAAAAAATATTATAAAACAAATGAAACAAATAGTCTTTAAAACGATAATTATTTTTGCCACGATGATATTAATGTTTAAACTACAAACCTACAGGTTTTTTTTCAATTTTTCAATAAAAAAACAAAATATTTATTTGGTAATATTAAAAAAAGGATTAATTTTGCAATCCAATTTAGAAAAAGGGAGTTTAGCTCAGTTGGTTTAGAGCACCTGCCTTACAAGCAGGGGGTCACTGGTTCGACCCCAGTAATTCCCACAAAAAGCCGATTCAAATGAGTCGGCTTTTTATTTGAGCTTATTTTGATTTTAAAAATCCCAGCTATTAATAATCAACCCCCGAAAAAAATCCGTAAACTTCTTGGTGTAACGTTTTTTTGATATTTTGAAATTCATGCAAAGAAACTATTGCATGTTTAGCCATTATCAGCATTGGTAGTGATGCTTTGTTTTTTTCGTAAGGAGGTTGTGTATATAATTCGTGACAGATGCTAAAACCAAAACGTTCGTAAAATTTTATTCTCTTCAACGAAAACGTATCTTCAGGCAATTCAACTTCCAACACAATTTGACGATTTTTGTCCTGTATCAGCTTTTTAAGTACATAGCTCCCCAATCCATTGTTTCTGTATTCTTCTGAAATTGCAAAATGTTCAATATAAACAAAACTTGTAAAATCCCAACTTGAAAGCATGCCCACCACCTCGTTTTCGAACATTATTGCAAAAAGAGAAAACCTAGTATCGTTGAGTAAGCTGACTACTTTCTTAAAAAGTCTCCTTTCGTCAGAAGGAAAAGAGTTTTCATAGATTTTCTTAATTTTCTTAAGAATAAGTTTATCGGAAGGAGTTAATTGATGAAAATCTATCATACTTCTTTATCAGCCTATAGGAAATCACGTAATACCAATCTTACAAACAGCGTGTAGTTAAGTCGATAGTTGTCATAACCTGTCAAATTAATACTTTGATAAAACACATTCAAACCGGGTTCAATACTAAGTTTTTCGTTAAAATTCAAACAAATACCTGCACCTCCAAAAACACCAAAACCAATACCGCCTTGCCTAATATCATAAGGTTGCATGCCCGCATTTGGAACATAGTTCTGACTTCCATATACATTTACAATGCTATAATCCAAATCTCCAATAATAATACCTGATTTTTTAACCAATACATTGGTAAAATTAACGCCTCCTTCCAAAAAGAAATTGCTAAGTTTCCCTAAAAACCATTGCTTTTGAAAACCAATATCTATATAACTTCTTTGTTCCTGTCCATATATAGAAAAATATCGCAAAGAAGCTTGCGATGTATAGTTTACGGAATCTGTACTTAATGCAAATTGCCCAGTAGTGTTTAATTTTGAAAAGTTAAATTGTATAAATATACCTGAAGTATTTGTAAGATTATATCGAGCATGAAACCCAACCATTATTGAAGCATCATACGACATTGTTGTTGGAAAACTATAAAGTCTAAATGCATAGTTATTTAATTGTTTCTTTATTTCATCATTATAATATTTATTATCCAGTATATATTTGATGTTATTTTCATTTTCCGGATTTCCATTATAATAAAGTGCTGAGTATCCATTTGCTTTGAGCATTCCCATATTTATTCCAAAAACCAGTCCTCTACGATCAATAGTTCCAAACTCTTTTTTAGCTGAAAATGCGTTTTCATTTTCTATAATAAGAGGAGGGTTGAATTGTAAAGGTTTTGCTGAAAATTGAGCAAAAGATAAAGATATATTTAACAGTAAAACAGAAAGTAATAAATAAATTTTCTTATATATTGACATCATAAATATGCATTAAATTTTTATACAAATTTACTTCAAATTTTGGTTACTGAGAATATAAACGCAGTTTTCTATCAAAAATTTTAAAGAAATAAATATATCCAAGAATAATTTTTGTATCTTTGCAGGCTCAAAACAAGGCCCCGTAGCTCAACTGAATAGAGTATCTGACTACGGATCAGAAGGTTCCAGGTTTGAATCCTGGCGGGGTCACCAAAACGTCGATTACTCATGTAATTGACGTTTTTCATTTTACTGAATTACAGTTTTTAAGTATTTCTTTTTTCTTTATTACCTTTGCAAAAAAAATAAATGATTGATCCGAGTAAAATCAATATCAACGACTTCGACTATCTTTTGCCTGATGAGCGTATTGCTCGTTTTCCGCTCGAAAATCGTGATGCATCTAAATTATTGGTCTATAAAAAGAATAAATATACAACACATTCTTTCGATGAAATACCAGATCTTTTACCACAAAATACATTGCTAATTTTCAATAATACCAAAGTTATCCATGCTAGATTGCTGTTCAAGAAGGAAACAGGAAGTATTATTGAAATTTTTTGTTTAGAACCTGCAGAAAATACGATAGATATTCAACTAGCATTTCAGCAGAAAAGTAGTTGTATATGGAAATGTTTTATTGGGAATAATAAACGCTGGAAAGATATTTTTATTAAAAAACAATTTGAACACAATGGTTCAACACATTCCATAAAAGCTGAACGCAAAATAGCCGTCGAAAATGCATGGATTGTTGAATTTTCTTGGGATGATTCATCACTAAGCTTTGCAGAAGTTTTAGATAAATTAGGTGTAATTCCTTTACCTCCATACTTAAATAGAGCCGCTATAGAAAAGGATAATATTCAATATCAAACTATATATGCTGAAAGAAATGGCTCTGTAGCTGCTCCTACCGCTGGTCTTCATTTTACTGAAACAACTTTTAACCAACTAAAATCAAAAGGAATAAAATGCGAAAATCTGACCTTACATGTTGGAGCCGGAACCTTTAAACCTGTAACTTCCGAAACAATTGATCAACATACAATGCACAGCGAGAAAGTGTATATTGAACGTAAACTTATTGAAGAACTAATTGAAAATATAGACAAAAACATCATTCCTGTTGGTACTACCAGTACCCGAACACTCGAATCTTTATATTGGTTTGGTGTTAAATTATACCTTGGTGAGCAAGCATTTGAAGATTTAGATGTTTTGCAATGGGATGCTTATCAGGAAAAATATAATGCAGCTGGTATAAGTGTAGTTATTGCTTTACAAAGCATTCTTTCTTTTATGAATAATCGTAAAATAGATGTGTTAAGCGGACAAACACAAATGATGATACTACCGGGTTATCAGTTTAAAATTGCAAAAGGGATCATCACTAATTTCCATCAGCCACGCAGTACATTACTACTATTAATAACTGCATTGATTGGTGAAAAATGGAAAGAAATTTACGATTATGCTCTTGAAAATGATTATCGCTTTTTAAGCTATGGTGATAGCTGTTTGTTGCTTCCTTAAAAAAGACTAATCTTTTATTAATATCGTGAAAGCAGGTAATTCCAAAGGCTCTTCTTCTTTATATTTTATGGTGATATTTTCAACCCAAATTTTCGTGCTCTTTGTTTCTTTTTTATTATATTTTATGTAGTTTTTCATCGTTGGCGTAAAAATAGGACCTCTTGAAATGGTTTTTTCAGTTAAATAATCTGCTTTAAGCATTTGCATTGAGTAACTCACCGATTTTATAGTATCTGTGTCATTCACAACAAACGTAAAACGTCCTTCATTTAGCAATTGAATTCTGGAAATTTCAACCTGCTTTTCACATTTCAAACTTCCAATATAAATCTTAACTTGCTTTTCAGTAAGTTGTTGAGAAAACCCCAAACCCCATACCAATATTGCTAAAACTAATAATAAACTCCTTTTTTTCATTCCCATTGATTTTAAATAAAACGAATAAACATCTGCAAAAGTATATTTTTATTTTCAAAAAAAATATAGGAGCATTACTTTTAACCAATTTTAGTTGCATGAATTAAAATTTCAGATATAAACCTTCTTAGTTTCCATGTTAAAAAAGATAATCATAATTCGAAAAGTGAAAATTTAGCTTTATTTAATGTAAAATATATTTAATAATTATTCTTTAAAAAACAATATGATTATTAAATAATATTTACTTTTGCCCATTAAAATAATTAACAAATAACTTTATATCAATAAAATGAAACAGAAAACAATTACTACTGCTTTTGTAGGAATTATTGCCTTAACCATCGTTGTTGGTTGTGGTCATAAAAAAAGTCAAACTACTAACGAAGAACCAGCTATCAATATTGCAAATATGGATACTACGATTCGTCCAGGTGATGATTTTTACCAATATGCCAATGGTAGCTGGATGAAAAACAATCCGATACCAGCTGACAACAGTCGTTGGGGTGCTTTTGAAACATTAATGGAAGAAAACTACAAACAGTTACAAACTATTATGGATGAAGCTGCTGCTGCAAAAGATGCAAAAGCTGGTTCTGTTCAACAAAAAATAGGTGATTTTTTCGCTACAGGTATGGATACTGTTAAGCTTGAAAAAGAAGGAATCAAAGCCATTCAACCTGAACTAGATAAAATTGCAGCTCTAAAAACGCTTACAGATGTTCAAAAACACATTGCATATATGCAAGTTTCCGGAATGTCAACTTTATTCTATTTTTATGCAGGACAAGACGAAAAAAATAGCAATGCCATCATCGCAAATTTCTATCAAGGTGGTTTAGGCTTAGCTGATAGAGATTATTATTTGTCAACAGACGAACTTTCAAAAGAAATTAGAGACGAATATGAGAAACATATTGCTAAAATGTTTGAATTAACTGGTGAAGCCAAAGAACAAGCTGCTAAAATTTCTAAACAGATAATGATTATGGAAACTCTTTTAGCTAAAGTATCTTCAACCCGTTTGGAATTACGCGATCCGATTAAAAATTATAATAAAAATAATCTAGAAGGCTTAAAGAAAATAGCTCCACAATACGATTGGACTTCATATTTCCATACTTTAGGCTTACCAAAAACTGACGAAATCAATGTAGGTCAACCCAAATTTATAGCAGAAATGGCTAAAATGACCACTCAATTTCCTGTTGAACTATGGAAAACATATTTTAAATGGAATTTAATTCGCACAGCAGCTCCTTATCTTTCAGACGCTTTTGTAAAACAAAATTTTGCTTTTAACGGAACTGTTCTAAGAGGTGTTACTGAAATGAAACCTCGTTGGAAAAGGGTATTGAATGAAACTTCTGACGCATTGGGTGAAGCAGTGGGACAGCTTTATGTTGAAAAATATTTCCCAGCCAAAGCCAAACAACGTATGGTTGAATTATGTGGAAACCT
>CAZUCB010000024.1:0-2688 GCA_964618755.1 uncultured Bacteroides sp.
TTTACAGGTTTTAATACTATTCTATCAAAAATTATTTGTTGTTCTGCTTTGAGATTTGCTTTGAAACGAATGTTATGTTTTCCTGCTTTTAATGTAACGTTATTTATAGTCACACCTTCATAAACATATTTATTTGCAAAACTCCAAGGTTCTCGCTGAATTAATTGCCCTTCTTTGAGCCATTCGTCAATTTCTAAGTAAAAAACTGCATTTCCAAATTTTTCATACGCATTGGCAGCATTTATTTGAATGTTAAATGTTTGCTCTTTAGTGGTTTCAAATTTCCACTCAATCCATGTTTCATTTTGTTTGGAAGTCCATTTTCTGATGCGCATTTTATCAAAATATTGCTCAGCTTCCAAACCTTTATTTTCTGTAGGAATACTTCCATTCTCACAATTAAGTTCAATCATATTTTCAACTGGGTAAATTGGCAATACATTGGCAATCTCAGGTTTTTCAGAGGTTTCAATTACAATCACATGGGCATTAATATCAAATGAATTCTTAGGTAAACTGATTTGGATTTGATTGTTTTCGATTTTGTAATCTAATGGTTTTAAATCTACTAATGTATAAGCTTTAACTATTTTATTTTTCACTATTGGAACAGATAAAATACCATTTTGGGGCTGCATAAAAACATGTAAATATATTTTTTTGTCTTTGGTTGTTGAGCGACCATAGAATGGAAGGTTTGGAAAGATAGAAGCATCCGTACCATAGATGGATTCTCCGTTTTTTGAAAGCCATTTACCCATACCATTCAATCGTTCTATAAATTCTGTTTGTATGCTTCCATCAGGCTTTGGACCAATATTAAGTAACAAATTACCTCCTTTTGAAACAATATCAATCAACATGCGAATTAAATCGCGTTCAGATAAAAACTCATTGCTGTAAGGATCATAACCCCAGCTATCGTTGATGGTGTGGCAGACTTCCCAAACTAAAGGTTTTCCGTTTATGTCTTTCAAACCGGTAGCAGGAATTGTGTTTTCAGGTGTTCTGAAATCGCCGTGCGAGAAGCGACTTAAACGATTATTAAATAAAATATCAGACTTTTTTGACCTCATTATATTTACAATATCAACGGTTTCGAGGCTGTCGTGGGTATTTTCCCATTCACCATCAAACCACATAAGCTTGGGCTGGTAGTTGTCTATCAATTCGCCAACCTGATTTTTAAAGAATGTTTTGTAGTTAGCAAAGTTAGCAGTCGAAGCTGCTCTGTTATCGAAATATCTGCGAGGTAGATAATCAGGATGATGCCAATCCATTACAGAATAATAGATACCAAAATTTATTTTTTCTTTTTTTAAAGCAATGGCAAGCATTCCAAGTACATCTTTTTTGTAAGGCGTTTGCATAATAGAATAATCAGAAAAACGCGTATCGTACATCGAAAAACCTTCGTGATGCTTGGAAGTTATTACACAATACTTTGCCCCCGAAGCTTTAATTAAATTTGCCCAAGCTTTGGCATCGTATTTAATTGGATTAAATGTTTTTGAAAGGATTATATAATCATCGGACTGCATTTCAAAATGGTTTTGACACCATTCGGTATAACCAATTTGCGAATACAAACCCCAATGAATGAAAATCCCAAATTTAGCATCCCTAAACCAAGTTGTTTTATCATTTTGAGCTAATGAATTATAACAAAAAAAGCTGTTTATGAGAATGATAAATATTGCTCCAACATATTTTTTCTTCATATTTTTTGTCTTTTAAGTTTAATATTAAGCTGGGCAGCTATCATTCCAAAAAGCATTAATAAACAACCAAAAAATCCTCTGGTTGTCAATGATTCATTAAGGATTAACCAGCCACCCAATGCAGCAAACAAAGCTTCAGAGCTTAAAATAATAGCAGCAAGCGATGGATGAGCATGCTTTTGAACAACCACTTGTAATGTAAAAGCCAATGCAACCGATAATATACCACCATATAGGATAGGTATTCCGGCATCTATGATTCCTTCAATTGCAAAGGGTTCTGCATAAGCAGCAAATACTAAACTTAACAATCCACATACAAAAAATTGAATTACTGCTATAATTATTACATTGGCTATCGGAGCATATTTCCCGATAACCAATACATGAAACGCCCATACAAATGCACCTGAAAACACTAACAAATCACCTTTCGAAATTACAAAACCATTTATATTTGTTACGCTTAAATAATACATTCCTACCAGTGCAAGTATAGCACCTACCCATACATTGATAGTTGTTTTATGCCTAAAGAAAATACCGAAAAGAGGAACTAAAACTACATAAAAGCCTGTAATAAATCCTGCATTTCCTGCTGTAGTATAAATAATACCAATTTGTTGCAATGATGCACCACAAAATAATAATATACCTGCAACAATTCCTCCTTTGATGGATTGATGTAAGTAGAATTTGGTAAAACTTTTTGGTTTTTGTTTGATTACCAACGGAATTAATATCAATGCACCTAATAAAAAGCGACAAGCATTAAAAGTAAACGGACCTGTAAATTCCATTCCAGCTCTTTGGGCTACAAAAGCAAATCCCCAAATAATGGCGGTTAAAAGTAAGAGTAAATCAGAACCTGTTTTAGTTTTTAGCATAATTATTTTTATTATCAGAATCTATTTTAGTTTTGTTGAAACTCTCTTTTGTCATGCTGACGAAGGAAGCATCTCATTAA
>CAZUCB010000024.1:2788-25816 GCA_964618755.1 uncultured Bacteroides sp.
CTTCCATTTACTTCACAACAATTTCATCGGCAAAAATCCATGCTTTTCCGCCTGCACCTAAGTGCCAAGGAGGACATTTACCGATATTTTTAGCTTTTACTTTAACATATTTCGCTGTAATGGTTGAAAATTTCTTAGTAAAATCGTGTATCATCACTCCTTCTTTATTTTCAGGAACATTGTTTTTAAGCAATGCAATGTTTTTAAATGTTTTTCCATCTTCTGAAATAAAAAATTCAACTTCAGATGGATAAAAAATCCAAGCACCCATATCTTGTAAAAAGCCGATGGTTATTTCTTTGACAGTTTGTTTTTCACCTAAATCAACAACTGCTTCCAAGTCCACACCTTCGTAACCTTGCCATGTTCCTGTTTTAAAGTTTTCGCCACCTCTTATTAAATCTATTAAAGCCATATTGCCACCAGCTGAATACTGCGGAGCATAAGGGTTTGTAATCTTTATACTTCTACCTTCAGGAATCATGCTAATAGTTGTTGACATCATTTTGCTATCAGACAAACCATCTTTTACTGCAATGGCTTTTATAGTTGTAGTTTTGTTTATTGATATTGGCTTTGAATAAATTGTAGCTTTTTTTGTAGGAACAGAACCGTCAATAGTATAATAAATGTTTGCATTTTTCTCTAAACAACCCAATTCGATGGTTTGCTCTTTTAAAAAGGTAGATTTACCTTTAGCAATAAAAGGAATAGGGGTAATTAAAAAATCTGTTATAGAAGTTTCTGGATTACTTCCTGTTCCAACGCCCCAATCTGCTGAAGGTTTATTGCTCATTTCAAAAACCAACTCTCCACCACTCATTATATCTTTTTGAGTAATGAAAGATTTAGTGTATTCTATTCCATTTAATTTAGCAGAACTAATGTAAAAATTCTTATCAGATAACTTATTAGCCTTTATGGTAAATACCTTCCCGTTTTCAAGTTTAATGCTTGTTTTCTTAAACATTGGCGTTCCTATTACATAATAATCAGTACCCGGAGTAACGGAATAGAATCCCATTGCACTCATAACCAGCCAAGCCGACATTTGTCCGCAATCTTCGTTACCACACAATCCATCGGGCTTATTAGCATACATCTCATTTTGAATACGATGCACAAACTCTTGCGTTTTCCATGGTTGTCCGACAAAATTGTACAAATAAGCAATATGATGACTGGGTTCGTTTCCATGTGCATATTGCCCAATTAATCCAGTAATATCAGCTTGTTCGCGTCCACTTGTTTTTGAATCAGCTTTAAAAAGCTGATCAAGTTTTTCTGCTAATTTATTTTTCCCTCCTAAATAATTAGCAAAACCAGTAATATCTTGTGGAACATAAAACCCATATTGCCAAGCATTTGCTTCTGTATAATTAAAATTTACTTCTGATGGATCGAAAGGTGAAAACCAAAAATCGTTCATGCGGGCACGCATAAAACCAGTTTCGGGGTCTAATAAATTCTTATAGGATTGAGCTCTTTCTATATAATATTTATAATCATCGGTTTTATTCAAAGCCTTTGCTATTTGTGCAATACACCAGTCATCATAAGTATATTCCAGCAACTTGGAAACAGATTCTCCTTCTTCATTAGCATAAATTACACCACAAGATTTATAGCTTTTTAAACCTAATTTATCTTGTTCAGCACTGGCTTTCATGGCAGCATAAGCTTTTTCAACATCAAAATCACGTATACCTTTCATATAAGCATCTACAATTACAGGAACTGCATGATATCCAATCATACAGCCAGTTTCATTAGCCGATAGTTCCCAAACAGGTAAAAAACCACCTTCTTCGTATTGTTTGATAAAAGTTTTGATAAAATCATCAGTTCGTTTTTGCTGAACCAAAGTAAACAAAGGATGTGTCGCCCTATAAGTATCCCATAATGAGAATACTGTGTAATAATCAAAATCGGTTGTATGCACTTTTAAATCTCTTCCGCGATATTGCCCATCCACATCGCTGTAAGTATTTGGATTTAAAAATGCATGATATAACGAAGTATAAAAAATTGACTTTTGGTCGCTTGTTCCACCTTCTACTTCAATCTTGCTTAATTCATTATTCCAAACTGAATCAGCATTTTGCATTACTTTTTTAAAATCCCAATCAGTAACTTCTGTTTCCAGATTTTTACGTGCATTTTCAATACTAACTGCCGAAATTCCAACTTTTACATAAATTACTTCATCTTTTTTTGTAGAAAAACTTACATAAGCTTTTATATTTTGACTTTGTGCTTCTGATTTATCTTTTTGTAAAGTATCATTCAAAGCAATTTGATAATTTTCAAAAGGTTTTGAAAATTTTGCAACAAAATAAACATGTTGGTCGCTAGCCCAAGCCATGGAACGACGAAATCCTTCTACTTCATCTTTGCCAATTATTTTCAGATAGGAATCAATTACCCTGTCGCGATGTTTTAAATCAATTAAGATGTTTGATTGCTTACTTTCAGGAAATGTATATTTATGAAAACCGACTCTTTTTGAAGTTGTTAGTTCTACATTTATCTTGTATTTATCAAGTAAAACCTGATAATAGCCGGGTTTAGCTTTTTCATTATCATGAATAAAAGGTGAAGCGTATTTTGCATTATCCCATTGAGTTTCGCCTACAGTGGGCATTAATAAAATATCACCATAATCGGAACAGCCTGTGCCACTAAGATGAGTATGCGAAAATCCATAAATAATGCTATCTGAATAATGATAACCTCCACAGCCATCCCAACCATCTAAACGAGTATCGGGACTTAATTGCACCATACCAAAAGGCAAAGCAGCTCCCGGATAAGTATGTCCGTGTCCTCCTGTACCAATAAAAGGGTTTACAAAATCTGTTGGTTTATTTAGTTTGCTGTTATTACATGAGTTTAGAAAAAAAACAGCAATGATAAGCAGAAAAACAACTTTGATATTTTTCATTTTTGTAATATATAATTTATAAGGTTTTACATGAATTTCTAACAACTAATTCAGTAGGTAATACTAATTGAGTCTTTTCGATAATATTTCCTTTATTATTTATTTCATTCATTAATATTTCAACAGCATTTTTGCAAATTTTATCTAAAGGCTGATCTACAGCTGTGATACTCGGATTAATTATTTCAAAAAATGGTAAATCATCAAAAGAGATTAATGATATATCATCTGGAATTTTAATGTTTAATTTTGCTAATATTTTTACAACTGCAATTGTAATATTTTGATTTACTGCAAATATTGCTGTTACTTTTTTGTCATGTAATAATAATTTTTTTATTTCTAATTCCACTCCAAGTTCAATATTTTCAAATGGCACCTGACAGAGTAAAAAATGGTCATTATTAATTCCAGCTTTACTAAGTGCATCTAAATATCCTTTATTTCTATCTTTTACAGAAGTAATATGTGCAGGAGAAATTGAAATCATAGCAATATTTTTGTGTCCTATAGTAATCAAATGATTTACTGCATTATAAGCAGCTTGATAATTATCAATAATAACAAAATTAGTGTCTAGGATTTCAGGGAAATAACGATCGACTAAAACAAATGGGAAATGCTCTTTTTTTAATGCAACAATCTCAGTATTATCAATCAAAGTGGATGAAATAATTAATCCATCAACTTGCTTTTCTTTCAGCATTTTAATAATTGAAGCTTCCTTTGCATCTTTTTCATCAGAGCTACAAATGATTAAGTTGTACCCAAATTTATTACAATAATCTTCAATATTTCTTGCCATTTTAGCATAAAAAGTATTAGAAATATCAGCTACAATTAGTCCAATAGTATGAGTTTTGCCCAACCGAAGGCTGCGAGCCATTTGATTGGGTTTATAATTCATTTCATTACACAAAGCAATAACTCTTTCTTGTGTTTCTTTTTTTATTCCATTCTTATCGCCATATCCATTCAAAACCATTGATACCAATGTTTTTGAAACCCCCAAAGTATTGGCAATATCTTCTAATTTAATTTTTCTCATATCAATTAAATTTGTTTACAAATATACATATTTACTAAATCGTTTTAGCATAAACATAAAAATTTTATTAAAAATAAAAAAAGGCTGATAACAAATAGATTATCAGCCTTTAAAATATTTTTAAATGTAATTATATGTATTTTTTAACTTCTACTTCATTATTAATAACCATTAATCCATTCATAGCAAGAGCTTGCATTTCATCTTCTCCCGGATAAACTTGAACTGGAGCTAAATGAGCAACTCTTTTGACAATTGCATCTACAATTGGTTTTCCATAAGCAATTCCTCCTGTAAGTAATATTGCATCTACTTTACCCATCAATACCGTTGACATAGCGCCAATTTCTTTTGCCACTTGATAAGCCATTGCATCCTGTATTAATTGAGCCTTAGCATCTCCTGCTTGAGCTGCTTTTTCAACTTCATAAGCATCGTTGGTTCCTAAATAAGCTACATATCCACCTTGACCAGTAATCATTCTTAATATTTCTACAAACGAATATTTTTTGTTAAAGCAAAGTTTAACCAAAGCTCCAGCAGGTAGAGTCCCACTTCTTTCAGGTGAGAAAGGACCTTCACCATCTAATGCTTGATTTACATCAATTACTTTGCCTTTTTGATGAGCTCCAACACTTATTCCTCCTCCTAAATGTGCAACAATAAGGTTAATATCTTCATATTTTTTATTTTGCGATTTTGCATAAGTACGAGCAATTGCCTTTTGATTTAATGCATGAAAAATACTTTGTCTTTCAAATAAAGGATGCCCAGAAATTCTTGCTAAATCATGAAATTCATCCACTACCACAGGATCTGCAATAAATGCTCGAGCACCAGAAATTGATTTGGCAATATCGTTGGCAATAAGTCCTCCCAAATTACTTGCATGCTGACCCAAAACGCCAACTTTTAAATCAGCTATTAAGGCTTCATTTACTTCATAAACACCAGAGGGAATTGGTTTTACCAAACCACCACGACCTACTATAACCTGAAGAGAATCTATCTCGATACTCGCATTTTTTAGTTCTTCTAAAATAATATTCTTCCTAAACTCATATTGATCAGTTATTTTATCAAATTTACTGATTTCCTCAGAACTATGTTTTATGTTTTTAAGAAATATTTGTTTAGATCCTTCAAAAACAGCAATTTTTGTTGAAGTTGATCCTGGATTAATCGCAAGAATTCTATTCATGGTTCTATATTTTTATGGTTCTATAAAAAGTTATGCTGATAAATAAATCAAAATTTAATTATCAGCATAACTGTACATTATTTGAAAATTTATTTAGCAGTTAAAGCTGCCAATGCAATAGAATACAACTTAGTTAACTCACTATCACCTCTTGAAGATAAAATTGCGGGAACTCTCGCACCAGCTACAAATGCACCTAATTCGCCACCACAAAGTTTTGTATGTGTTTTGTAAAAAACATTACCAGCTTCAATACTTGGAAATAATAAACAATCGGCATCACCAGCAACTTCGCTTTTTAATTTTTTAATTTCAGCACTTTCTTTGTCAATTGCAACATCCAGAGCTAAAGGACCATCAATTATACCATCTTTTATCTGACCTCTATCACTCATTTTAGCAAGTATTGCGCCATCAACACAAGCAGGCATACTATAAGACATTTGCTCAGTAGCTGCAATTACTGCAACTTTTGGTTTAGCAATACCTAAAGCTTTTGCTGTACTAATTAAATAATTACACATGGTTAATTTTTGCTTGAAATCTGGTGCTGGAATAATAGCAACATCACTACAAACCAATAATTTATGATAAGCAGAATTCTCAAGTACTGCAATATGAGTAAGGATAGCACCTGGATTCATTAACCCAGTTTCTTTGTTTAAAATAGCACGCATGTATTTATCTGTAGTAACAGTACCTTTCATCAACATATTACCTTCGCCATCATTGATAAGTTTAACTGCCAAAGTTGTAGCTTTCATTTCGTCAGCTTCGTGTACAATTTTAAATTTACTGATGTCAATATTTTCATCTTTGCAAATTTGAGCAATTACATCTTTATCTCCAACTAAAGTTGCATCAACTATGCCATGATTTACAGCACCATTTATAGCTCCAATAGTGTGTGAATCATTTGCAAAAGCTGCAACTAAACGTTTTTTTTGTTTACTTTTCAGGACTTCTAACATTTGGTCCAATTTCGTGATTGACATATTATTATGTTGTTTTGTATGATTGATAATTAGTTCTTTAATTCGGCAAAAGTAGAAAGATTTTTCGAGATATTCAATAATAAAGTACATAAAAAAAGCTCTTTAGAAAACTAAAGAGCTTTTGTAAATTTAATTATAATTATTTCTTTTTATTAGGTATGTCCAAGCCATAACCTTTCTTTTTGTCAACAACTCTAAGTACGATACTTAAGATAATTGCTGCAACTCCAAAACCTGCAAATATAAATTCGGGTACGGTGTAGTTATATTTTGCACCTTCTACTCCAGCAGCTATTTGTTCTGAAACACCAGGATTTGAAGCTGATAATGCATAACCAATTAACATTGGTACAGCCAATAATCCAATATTTTGAATCCAGAAAATTGCACCATAAGCAGAACCTAAATATCTATCTTCTATAATTTTAGGCAATGAAGGCCACATTGATGCTGGAACCAACGAGAAAGCAGTACCTAATATCACGATAGTTCCAATTGCAATTGGAACATTAAATATTTCTGCAGGTACTAAAGCAAAGATTAAATGCGAAATGGTCAATAAAATTGCACCATAAAGCATTAAAGTAGCACCTTTGCCTTTTATATCAAGGAAATAACCAATAAATGGAGTTAATACCATTGCTCCAATCGGGAAATATGAAAAATAGGCTGCAGCTTCTTTCATTTCAATATTTAATTTAGATGCAAGCATATCGGTAGCAAATTTTTGAAAAGGAAAAATTGCAGAATAAAACAAAACGCAAAGACCAGCAATAGCTAAAAAGCCTGGGTTTGAAAATATTTTCCCAATATCACTTAATTTAAACTCATCTTCTGGAGATACTTCCAAACCTTCTCCTGTTTGTTTATCAAGTTTTTTATCAAGGAATGTATATACAAAGAATGTAATAAATCCAATACATAAAAATGCAAGTCCCATGAAAACTGAATTAGATGGACCACCATTTTCAGCAAAAATTGGAGTTAAGCGAAATACTGCAAAAACGCCTAAACGTGCAACTGCCATTTCTAGACCCATCGCTAAAGCCATTTCTTTACCTCTAAACCATTTTACAATGGTTTTTGAAACTGTAATACCAGCCATTTCAACACCAACTCCAAAAATAGAAAAACCAACAAAAGCAAGTTTTGCAGATGCAGGAATCCATGTTATAAATGAATTAAGCCAAGTTGCAAATGCAGAAACTGCAAAAGCATCAGTAAGTGCATAGAATTTTAATGCAGCACCTAAAACCATGGTTATACCCGCAGTGATAAGTGTGAAACGAATTCCCATTTTATCAAGAATAATTCCTGAGAATATTAAAAAGAACGCAAAAACATTAAGAAAAAATTCAGAACCACCCAGCATCCCAAATACTTCAGGAGTCCATTTGTAAATTTTTTCTAAATCTGTTTGTAGTGGGGCAACCACATCTACGAAGAAATAAGCAAAAAACATAGTTGATGAAATCAATGCTAATGCAATCCATCTTGCAGTTGTAGAATCTCGTAAGGATGCTTTAATTTGTTCTGTCATTTTTTTAAAATTAGATTAGTAAATTTTTTTTAACGGGCAAAGCTATAACTTTTTTCTGTAATGTTGTTTTTTTATTAAAAAATCTGTGTAATTTTATCAACAAAATTTTTTCATGGCAATTATTGAATTCGACGACAACTATTTTATGCGGGAAGCATTAAAAGAAGCCAGAATGGCTTTTGATGAAAATGAAGTTCCAATAGGTGCTGTAATAGTTGCTAATGGCAGAGTAATAGCCAAAGCACATAATTTAACCGAAAGATTGAATGACGTTACGGCTCATGCCGAAATGCAAGCTTTTACTGCTGCTGCCAATTATTTGGGAGGTAAATATTTAAAAGATTGTACCTTATATGTTACATTAGAGCCTTGTATAATGTGTGCTGGTGCTTCATTCTGGGCTCAAATAGGAAAGATTATTTATGGTGCAAAAGACGAAAAACGCGGATTTTCTATTTATAATACCAATATTATACATCCCAAAACTTTAATAAAAGGTGGTATAATGGAAAAAGAATGTGCCGAACTTATCAACACATTCTTTATAAAGAAAAGATAATTATTTTTTTTCAGTTATAGCGCAAGTATTCCATCCAAAAATAGAATACAGACCACAAAAGCTAATAAATGATGTGATTATCATTGCTGCACCAATTATTCCAAAAATAATTGCAACTATATTTGTAAGAATACCTGTTAATATTAAAATTGCAATTACAGCAGCAATTAATAGCCTGATAATTTTATCAGTAGATCCAACATTCTTTTTCATTTTTTAAAAAATATTTGTTTATAAAAACGGATTGTTTATCCTTTCGTGCCCAATGCTTGTTTCGGGACCATGACCAGGATATACCGTATAAACATCTGATAATGAAAAAAGTTTGTTTATTATATTGTGTTTTAAAATGTCAAAATCACCTGTTGGCAAATCAGTTCGTCCTATACTTTCATGAAAAAGCACATCGCCTGTAATTACAAATTTCTGTGCATGGTTTACCAAACAAATACTTCCATCAGCATGACCGGGTGTATAAATTACCTCTAACTCTGAATTTCCAAAAATAATTTTATCTCCTTCTTCAACAAAGTTAGCTATTTGTGCTGTTGATTTTAATTCAAAACCATACATTGCACCTTGTGCAATTGCAGTTTTTAAAAATCCTTTACTATCGGGATGAATACTCATACCAATGTGATATTTTTTTTCGACATAAGCACTTCCCAACACATGGTCGATATGACAGTGTGTGTATATTTGAGCAATGGGTTTTAAATTTTCTTTTTCAATAAAAGCTGACAAAGCAGCATCTTCACTGCTATCGTAGTTGGCTGCATCAATGATGATACAGTCTTTGGTTTCGTCGAATAAGACATACGTATTTACCTGAAATCCGTTGAATATAAATCTTTTAATTGTAATCATATTTCTGATTTTATTGGCTATTTATTCTTTTGTTTTTGCTTCGTTCCAATACACGTCCATTTCAGCTAATGTCATATCGTGTAGGCTTTTCCCTTTTTCAAAAGCTTTTTCTTCGAGATATTTGAAACGTTTGATGAATTTTCTGTTGGTTTTTTCCAATGCATCTTCAGGATTAATATCAATAAAACGAGCATAGTTAATCAGGGCAAACAAAATATCACCAAACTCATCCTCTATCTTATCTTTTGGTGCGTTAGTTTCTACTTCTTCTTTGAATTCATTAATTTCTTCCATTACTTTATCCCAAACCTGATGCGTTTCTTCCCAATCAAAACCAACACCTCTTACTTTTTCTTGAATTCTGTACGCTTTTACCATAGCAGGAAGTGCATTGGGAACACCTTCTAATACTGACTTTCGTCCTTCAGCAAGTTTGATTTTTTCCCAATTATTTTTTACATCTTCCGCATTATTTACTTTTACATCACCATAAATATGAGGGTGACGATTAATTAATTTATCAGAAATTCCATTTAATACATCTTTAATATCAAAAGCTCCTTTTTCCTGTCCAATTTTTGAATAAAAAACAATATGCAACATCAAATCACCCAGTTCTTTGCGAATTTCATCCAAATCATTATCCATAATTGCATCCGATAATTCATACATTTCTTCAATGGTTAAATATCGTAAACTTTCGAAAGTTTGTTTTTTATCCCATGGGCAATTAGCTCTTAAAGTGTCCATTATTTCAATTAAGCGTTCAAAAGCTTCAGCGTTTTTAGTCATTTTGTAAATGTTTTAGTAGTTGATTGGTATCTATTTTATTCATACAATTAAAATGCTTTTTAGGACATTTTTTGAATCCAATTTTACTACAAGGACGACATTTTAATCCAATAACTTGCAGTATTTCTGATTTATACTTTTCTTTTTCTGGCAAATAAGGATACATACCAAATTCAGGAATTGTATTACCCCAAACTGAAATAATTTCTTTTTTAAATGCTGAGGCAATGTGCATTAAGCCTGTATCAGGTGTTATAACTTTTAAGGATTGTTCAATAATAGATGCTGACTGTTGAATGCTAAAAATACCACAAGCATTAAAAACATTATAATTTTCAGCAGATTTTCTGATATTTTCAGCCCTTTCACGATCTTCTTTTCCCCCTAATAATACAATAGGAATTTTAGTTTTTTTACAAATATCTATAAGCATTTTATTGGGTAGTTGCTTGGTAATATGCTTCCCTCCTATTACTAAAGTAAAAAAACCATGATGAAAATTAACAGGTAATAAATTAATATTCACTTGTTCATCTTCTGAAATAAAAAAATCTATACCTTGATTATCATTACTAACATTTAATTCTTCAACAGTTTTAAAATATCTATCAACAACATGAATAGCTGGAAGTAAATTGATTTTCAAATTTACAATCAGCCATTTTTTAAAATTGAGCTTATCAAAAGTAAAACTTGGTTTTAACAATCGGAATTTTACTATAGCAGTTCTTATATTATTATGTAAATCAATAATATAATCAAACTTCTCGTTCCGTAGAATATGAATAATTTCATTTAGATTTTTATCATAACTATAAACCTTATCGATATATAAGTTATTTGTCAGCAAGCTTGAAAATGCACTTTTTGTAAGATAATGAATTTCAGCATTGGGTAACTGTATCTTAAGGCATCTAACAATTGGGGTTGTAAGTATAATATCACCAATTGAACTAAATCTGAGAATTAAAATCTTCAAAATTTTATTTTTTTTACAAAATTATAAATAATTAGAATAAAAATTAATCTATTTTTGCATCATGGTACTAATAGACACACATACACATCTTTATCTTGACGATTACAAAGATGATATTCAAGAAGTTGTAAATAGGGCTTTACAGAATAATGTTGAATATTTTTTACTCCCCAACATTGATAGCTCTACTATCAACAAAATGAATGCACTATGTAAGCTTTATCCTGAAAGAATGTTTCCAATGATTGGTCTTCATCCTACTTCTGTTAAAGGAAATTATATGCAGGAGCTCCTCATCATGAGACAGGAATTACTAACCAACAAGTACTATGGAATTGGAGAAATTGGTATTGATTTGCATTGGGATAAATCTTTTCATAAAGAACAAGAGTTTGTTCTTCGTTATCAATTAGAATTAGCAAAAGAATTTAATTTACCAATTGCCATTCACACCCGAAGTTCTTTTGAAGAAGCCATTGACATTGTACAAGAAGTAAAAGATGATAATTTAAGAGGTGTTTTCCATTGTTTTGGAGGCACTTATCAACAGGCTATTGATATTATTGACATGGGCTTTCTTTTAGGAATTGGAGGGGTTGTAACTTTTAAAAATTCAGGTTTAGATAAAGTAATTGATCATATTAGTTTAGAAAATATCATTCTCGAATCAGATGCTCCATATTTAACGCCCTCTCCTCATCGAGGTTTGAGAAATGAAAGTTCATATTTGACTTTAATTGCTCAAAAAATAGCAGAATCTAAAGAAATTTCTATTGAAGAAGTAGCAAGAATTACTACAAAAAATGCATTAGATCTCTTTAATTTTAAAACAGTTGAATAATATAAAAGAAATCATATTCACTATTAATTTTTAATTCTTTAAATCAATTACATGGAAGGCAAAACATCCATTTTGGTAATTTACACTGGTGGAACTATTGGCATGATAAAAGATCCAGTTACAGGAGCTTTACATCCAATAAATATGAATTTGTTGTACCAATCAATTCCTGTTTTGAAAAACTTTAATTACAAAATTGATTCTTATAGCTTTGAACCTTTGATAGATTCTTCAAATATGAATCCCGATTTTTGGATAAAATTAGCAGGTGTAATTGAAGAAAATTATGAAAGTTATGATGGTTTTGTAGTTTTGCATGGTACAGATACCATGTCCTTTACGGCATCTGTTCTGAGTTTCATGTTAGAGAATTTAAACAAACCAGTCATTTTAACTGGCTCTCAAATACCTTTAGGCGTGGTTAGAACTGATGGACGTGATAATATAATCAATTCTATTGAAATAGCAGCTGCTAAAATTGAAGATACGCCTATCGTTCCTGAAGTATGTATTTGTTTTGAGAATAAATTATTTAGAGGTAATCGTACTAATAAATTTAATGCGGAAAATTTTGAAGCTTTCGTTTCAGGAAACTACCCTACCTTAGCAAAGGTTGGAGTTCATATTAAATATAAAAATCATTTGATTTTGAAACCTAATTTCAAAAAACTAAAAGTTCATTATGCTTTAGATCAAAATGTTGCAATATTAAAATTATTTCCAGGCATTTCAGAAAATGTTGTAAAAAGTATACTTTCTATTCATGGTTTAAAAGCTGTTGTTATGGAAACTTATGGTTCAGGCAACGCACCCACAAATAAATGGTTCATCAAAGCACTAGAAGATGCCATAAAAAATGACATTGTTATATTAAATGTTACACAATGCAAATCAGGAAGTGTTGAAATTGGAAAATACGAAACCAGTGTTGATTTAGGAAGAATTGGAGTAATAGGAGGTTACGATATTACAACAGAATCAGCGATAGCAAAACTAATGTTTTTACTAGGTAGAAATTTATCAAAAGATGAATTAAAAAAATACTTGCAAATTTCATTAAGAGGCGAGTTAACAAATTAAATATTAGCTCACACAATAAATATGAAAAATTTACGCTAAAAAGAAAACATATTTTATATTTTTTTATTTGTAAAGTATTTTTTTTTTGTAATTTAGCCGACTGATATAATTAAAATTTCTTTTTAGAATAAAGATGATTATACAGTTTAAAATAGTGGGAAGATATCTGATCATTAATTTTAAAATGAAAGGATAGGTGGCCGAGTGGTCGAAGGCGCACGCCTGGAAAGTGTGTATACGCCAAAAGCGTATCGTGGGTTCGAATCCCACCCTCTCCGCAATATCAGAAATAACAATAAATAATTAAATATCAATTTAGTAATTAAAATCAATTAAAAATCAATTAAAAGTAAAATGAAAAAATTAATTGCTTTATTCACAGTAGCAGGAATGCTAACTTTCGGAATCTCAAATGTTGTATTTGCTCAAGGCGAGAAAAAAGCAGATACCAAAACCGAACAAAAAACGGATACAACAACTCAAGCAGCAGATTCTACTACAACAGTTGCTGTAGCTGATACAGCAGCTAGCACAGAGATGGCTGCAGCAGCTGAAGAAAACAAATCTTTCCATCAAGTATTGAAGGAAAAGTTTATTGAAGGTGGTGCTGTTTGGATGGCTCCTATCTTATTAGTATTTATCTTAGGTCTTGCTTTCGTAGTTGAGAGAATAATCTATTTAAATTTAGCAACTACCAATAGTGAAAAATTATTAAACAGTGTTGAAACAGCATTAGCTACTGGTGGTATTTCTGCAGCTAAAGACATTTGTAAGAATACAAGAGGTCCATTGGCTAGTATTTTCTATCAAGGTTTGGAAAGATCTGAAGAAGGCATGGATATCGTTGAGAAATCTATCGTTGCTTATGGTGGCGTGTTGATGGCTCGTTTAGAGAAAAATTTGTCATGGATAGGCTTATTTATCGCTTTAGGTCCTATGCTTGGTTTCTTAGGAACAGTTGTTGGGATGGTTTTTGCTTTTGATGCTATCGAAAAAGCAGGTGATATTTCTCCAACCGTTGTTGCTGGTGGTATGAAAGTGGCACTTTTAACAACCGTATTTGGTTTAATCGTAGCTATTGTTTTACAAGTGTTTTTCAATTACCTAGTAACAAAAATTGAAAGTTTAGTAAATACAATGGAAGATGCTACAATTTCTTTCATGGATATCCTTGTAAAAGATAGTCATAAAAAATAATTTTAATACATAATTATTATGGATCTGTTAATTAATATTGGGCTAATAATAATGTATTTATTAATAGCTGCTGCAGTGCTTTCATTGCTCTTCTTTTCCACTAAATTTATGATTACTAGTATTGGTAAATCTAAAACTTCACTTATAGGAATTGGGAGTTTTGTCGGCTTGTTTTTAGTGTCTTATCTGTTCTCTTCATCAACAGATGTCAATTTGGCACTTTTCGAAAAAACCGAAACCGATATAGGTCTTTCTAAGATTATAGGAAGTGGACTTATTTTTACTTATTTTATGTTTTTCGCAGTTGTAATAAGTTTAATTTACGCTGCAATTTCAAAAATGTTGAAATAAATTTTATTTATGGCACGAAAAATTCCGGAAATAAATTCAGGATCAATGGCAGATATTTCTTTCTTGCTGCTTACCTTCTTCCTATTGACGTCTTCTATCAATACAGATATGGGTATATCAAGAAAGTTACCTCCTCCTATTGATAAAACAGTTACCCCTCCCGAAATCAAAAAACGTAATATTTTTACAGTTTTAGTGAATGCCAATGACCAATTAATGGTTAATGGTAGTATTGGAGATATTTCTACAATTAAAGCAAAAACAATTGAATTTCTTTCAAATCCAGCAAGTGACCCTAATTTACCTGAAAAAATAATTAAATATATAGATTTGTTAGGAAATATTGAAGTTTCAAAAGGAGTAATCTCATTACAAAATGACAGGGGTACGTCTTATGAAATGTATATACAAGTTCAAAACGAATTAACTGCAGCTGTAAATGAGCTTCGCGACCAACTTTCAAAAGAAAAATTTGGCAAAAAATTTGAAGACCTGAAAAGTGATGCGAAAAAAGAAGCAATTCAAAAAGCAATACCAGTTAGTATTTCTGAAGCTGAACCTAAAAACATAGGAGGACAAAAATAATGGCAAGGTTTAAAAAGAAAGGGAAAAAAGATGTTCCTGCAATTAATACAGGATCAATGTCCGATATAATCTTTATGTTTTTATTTTTCTTCATGGTTATTACCAATATGCGAGAAGCTACCCTATTTGTACGTGTTTTACCACCTCAAGCTACAGAAATTCAGAAACTTGAGAAAAAAGCTTTAGCAAGTAGTATATATATTGGACAACCAATGAAAACTGCAATGTATGGAACTGAGCCTCGTATTCAATTAAATGATCAATTTGCAGAAGTTTCAGACATTAAAGAATTTATAGAAAAAGAAAGAGCTGCCAGAAACGAAGTGGACCGCCCATTGCTAAGTACAACTCTTAAAGCTGATGGTGAAGTAAAAATGGGTATTCTTACTGATATAAAGCAAGAGCTTAGAGAAATTGGAGCTTTTAAAATTACTTATGCTACACGTAGAGGGAAAAAGAATGATTAATTCTTTTTCATCTTATATTATAAAGAGGAGGGAATTTTATTTTCCTCCTTTTTTTTGCTCTTCTCTTCTATCTTTAAAATAATTATTAATAAGATTAAAGTCAAAATTAAACTGACTAAAATTAAAAAATAATTATCACCAGCATTTCCCATAGTGTCAATGTCGGTTTGAATTACTTTTTTGTTATTTAAAAATGAAACTGTTACAGCAAAAGCATTGTTGAAAAAATGTCCAATAATTGGAACCCATAAATTATTACTAAAATAAAACATATACCCTAATAATAATCCCAACACCATTCGAGGGAAAAAACCAAAAAATTGCAAATGCATTGCACTAAATAAGAATGCAGAAACAAAAATTGCAATATGTACATTGCCTAACAAATCTTTAAACTGTTTTTGTAATACACCTCTAAATAGAAACTCCTCACCAATTGCAGGAAGTATCGCAATCATAACTATATTTAATAAAAATCCGCTAATACTTGTTCCTTTCAAAAAGGCATTCGTGAAAATCTCAGCACTATCTTCTGATTTACGCATCCAATCTTCGACTCCTGATAAAGCTGAAGGCAAATGCAATGACTCATTTAAACTAACTAAGTAGTTTACAAAAGGCATAGAAACGATAATTACTAAAACTCCAGCTAATAAAGTAAATAAATGTGGGATACGATTAATTTTTAAGTATGCTGAAATACGTCCTTTTACCAAAAAGGCAAATAGGATTGATGGGATGATAAACATTCCTATTTGATTTACAATTTGCAAGTATTTATAGAAGTTTATATTATCATTTATTTTTAAACTAATATTACCTGTAAATGCCATCATAGCTTCAGTTCCCCAAAAGGGTAAAGAGATTACTATTCCTAATAAATTGAATATAAAGATGCTAATAATTATAATAACAACTAAAGACATTAGCTTTAATATAGTAGAAAAATTCTTTAAAAATGGTTCATTATTCATAGTAAGTATTTATTTTGCAAAAATATTCAAAATAAATTAATCATTCACAGTTAAAAACCGTATTAGAATTTTATTTATACATTTAAATATATTTAATTTGCAAAAAAATAAATGATATGCAAAAAATTACAATTACTCTGTTCATATTGTTTACACTATTAGCTTGTAAACAAAAGGAAAAATCACAATTAGTTAAATTTAATGGCGAAGCACAAGGAACTTATTACACTATAACTTATTATGATAAATCAGCTACAAATTATCAAATTCAAATTGATTCTATATTAAATGCTTTTGACCAATGTGCATCATTATGGAAACCAAACTCAATTATTTCAAGAGTAAATAGAAATGATTCAACTGTAGTATTAGACGAATATTTCATGGATATTTTTAAAAAATCTATGAATATTTCTGAAGAAACTGAAGGAGCTTTTGATGTAACTGTTGGGCAAGTTGTAAATGCTTGGGGATTTGGATTTACAAGCCGCAGCAAACTAGATAAGAATAAGGTGGATAGTTTATTACAATACATTGGTTATAAGACCGTAATGCTTATAAATGGTAAAATTGTAAAGAAAAATCCTAATACTCTTATAGATTACAATGCAATAGCACAAGGATATTCGGGTGATATTATAGCCAAATTTTTAGAATCAAAAGGGATTTTTAATTATTTAATTGATATTGGTGGAGAAGTATTAGGAAAAGGAAAAAAAGAAGACGGAAATCCATGGACAGTTGGTATTGAAAAACCAGCAAAAAATGCAGAAGATGCAAGCATATTGGAAGCAAAAGTTAAACTAACAAATATGGCTTTAGCTACTTCTGGAAATTACAGAAAATATTTTGAAGAAAATGGAATTAGATATTCACATACTATTGATCCAAAAACTGGTTATCCTGTAAAACATACATTGTTAAGTGCATCCGTTTTAGCTGACGAATGTTGGAAAGCAGATGGATATGCTACTGCATTTATGGTATTGGGACTAGAAAAATCTAAGGAAATCCTAAAGAAAAACAAGGAAATTCAAGCTTATTTTATTTATTCAGATGAAAATGGAAATTTAAAAACTTATACTACAGAAGGTTTAAAATCTTTTTTGGAAGAAATTCCAAATTAGCCATGATGTTTTTCATAATTATCACAAGTTTCGTGAGTATTGCTTGTACATGAACAACCGATTTTTTCACCATTGCCAGTATCTACTGAACTACAAGTTTTTTTAAACTGAGCTCCTTTGATAAAAAACATTTTGATAGCAATTCCTGCGAATGCCAAAGCAATAAGCAATATTGCAGGTATTATTAATTTGAACATTGTATTGTAAATTTTAAGAATAAACAATATTCACCAACAAAAGTTTACTAAAAACTGTTTACTTTCAACTTTATAAACTTAATAGACTCATTTCCCTTGTTTTTTGAACACTTCCAAACCTTCATTTAGAAATTTTACAAAGTTTTCAACGGTTTTATCATACGCTTTGTTCTCTTTGGTCAATACATTTTCATTCCAATCCATTAAAACATAATAAGGCTGTGCATTCATATTAAAACGAGTAATTTGATAATTCAGGTTTTTAGAACCTAATCTTTTGATTACCTTACCTTCTTTTGTTGTTACCCATTCATTTTCTGCTAATTCAATAAAATTTGCATCTGCATATAAAGCAACAATTACATAATTTTCAGTTAGTATTTTTTTAACCTCCGGTGCATTCCAAACATTTGCTTCCATTTCACGACAATTGGCACATGTTTTTCCTGTAAAATCAACAAATATTGGTTTATTCACTTTTTTTGCATATGCTTTTGCTTCATTCAAATCAAAGAATCCTTCAAAACCTGTTGGTAAATGGAGAATATCGGTGTATTTACGTTCTCCCAAATCGCTTACGTGCGATGTTTTTCCTCCATTTTCTATAATAAGTTTATTTATATCAAAATCTTGAGTAGTTAATGGTGGCACATAGCCTGATAATACTTTTAAAGGTGCTCCCCACAATCCTGGAATCATATAAATTACGAATGAAAAAGTAACGATTGAAAGCATTAATCGCTGAACACTTATTTTCTCCAATTCATTATCACCTTTGAATTTTAATTTGCCTAACAAATAAAAGCCTAAGAGAGCAAAAACAACTATCCATAACGAAAGGAATGTTTCACGATCTAAAAGCCCCCAGTTAGCTCCTAAATCAGCCATAGATAGAAATTTCAAACCTAAAGCAATTTCTAAAAACCCAAATACAATTTTAACAGTATTCAACCAACTTCCCGATTTTAATCTGTTTAAAACAGAAGGAAACATTGCCAAAAGAGTAAAAGGTATTGCAAATCCTAAAGCAAAGCCCATCATTGAAATAAAGAATACCATGCTATTGTTTGATCCTGAAGAAAGCTCAATTAAAGCGGCACCCAGTATAGGACCTGTACACGAAAATGAAACTAAAACAGTTGTAAAGGCAACAAAAAAAGTTCCTAAATATCCACCTTTATCTGCATTTTGATCAGATTTATTAATCAATGAACTTGGCAAAGTTAATTCAAACATACCAAAAAAAGACAAGGCAAAAACCATAAAAATAAAGAAGAAAATAAGATTTGGCAGCCAATGTGTACTGATAATATACATAGCATCTTTACCCAATAACAATGTAAGTAATAGTCCCAAGCCTCCAAAAATCATCAAAATTGAAAACCCGAAAAAATAAGCTTGTTGCAGCCCTTTTTTGCGTGTTTTATTTCCTTTCATAAAAAAACTAATGGTCATTGGGATCATTGGAAATACACAGGGGGTGATTAAGGTAAGTAAACCTGCAATAAATGCAAATAAAAAAATCATATACAATGGCTTACTATTTGCTTTCAACGGATTATTAGTTTCTGTATTAATTAAAATTTTTGTAGTATCTAAATTAGATTGATTAGTATCAATGGCTTTATTATCTTTATTAGATAAAGAAGCAATTGATACAGTATCATTTATTGCAGTAATTTCCTTAGCATTTGGATTTCCTTTAATCTTGAATTCAAAAACATTATCTTGAAAGGGAATACAACTACCATCATTACATACCATATACTCGAAACTACCATTAACAGTAAAATCTTTATCGCTCAATATTTTAATCTTTTGCTTAAAAACAGCTTGCGTATTAAAATATTTTACAGTCATTTTAAACATATCATCAAACTCTGCATTTGGCTTTGGCTCAGAGGTTTTACCATCAAGTTTATAAGCTTTTGATTTATTAAAATTAAAACTTGTAACAATCGGACCTCCTTCTTCCATGTATTGTGAATACAAATGCCAACCTTTATCAATTTTAGCTGTAATAATAAGTTCAGCATTTTCCGTATTCAATTGATTAACCGAATAAGACCATTTAACAGGACTTTTTATTTGTGAAAATCCATTTATTGAAAATAAAAACAATAGTAAAAATATACTATAGATACTTTTTTGAAGAATTTTTGTGTAATTACTCATAGTTATATGATTTTGAAACAAAATTAATAAAACATTTAGATAAGCTCATATATGATTGTAATATATGCAGTTAAATAACTGTTAAGTCAAAAGAAATAAAATTAATTATATTAACCTTAAACCCTTTTTAACAACTGTAAATACCTAATAATTATTAAGGAACCAACATACCTAATAGTCATCAGATGAACATATTAGTTTAGAAATAATAATAACTATATCTCAATTATATGAAATTCATATCCTTCCATAATTGGATTATGAAGTAAATCCTTGCACGCTTTTTCTACCATTTTACTGGCTATTTCTTTATTTTCTGCTTCTACTTCCATTGAAATGTGCTTACCAATACGAACATTGGTAATTGTAGGTAAACCTAAATTTTTCATACTTGATGTAACGGCTTTCCCTTGTGGATCTAATAATGCTTTTAATGGCATAACATCAATTTCTGCTCTAAAATTCATAGTATTTGTATTTATTTTGTGATTTATAATTTACAAGAAATAATTATGTATTATTGAAAAAACGATATATATCATAATAATAAGTGGCAATGCATTTATACTAAGTAATAAAAGCAAAAGCAGACAGCTTGCTAAAAAAACAAATCTGATTTTATTATTTTTCCATTTAAAATCAATGAATTTAAGTGAAAAAAGAGGAAGTTCTATTACCAATAATACTGACATTATTAGAGAAAAAGAAAGTATAAAATAGGGGTTTTTAAATACATCAGCTAAAAAAACATTGAAAAAATCAAGAGATTCAAAACTTGTAGAATTTTGAAAATATATAATTATGGGAAATGAAGCCCAAAATATAGCATTTGCAGGCGTAGGTAATCCAAGAAATGAAATGGTTTGTCTGTCGTCAATATTAAATTTAGCCAAACGAATTGCAGAAAATAAAGCAATTAAAAATGGAACAAACAGTAAATAGTTATTATTAAGAAAAAATGGATAATCTTTTGAATAGATATTTAGTAACTGAAAAGCAATTATTGAAGGAACAACACCAAAAGTAACTACATCAGCTAAAGAATCTAACTCTTTACCTATTTCAGATTTGGCTTTTAACAAACGAGCTGCAGTACCATCAAGATAATCAAAAATTGCTCCAGCAAAAACTAAAAAAGAAGCAATAATTAAATCAGTTTTAAAAGCGGCAACAATAGCTAAACAACCACAAAATAAATTTAATAAGGTAATAAAATTAGGTATATTATTTTTAATTCGCATGATTTAATTAATTAGAATAATTTAATGTTACATTTAATAAACTAAAGTATTGAATCTTCTGATTTACTTTTTGAACGCGGATATGTCGAATCCATAAAGCAAAACACTGATTTAAACGGAATTTAAACAACAAAAAAAATACTTACATAAAATTCGCGAATATCCGAGTTTACTGAACATATCCGTTTTATCGTGTTCTAATTTTTTATTATATAATTTCTAATATTTAAAAGAGAACTTAAATAACTTTTTTCTACTTATTTTTTATTTGCCAAAATTAAGCATTTTAGAGAGATTAACATAGAGAATAAAAAAAAAGTCCCATCGAAATGGGACTTTTTAATTTATTAACTGATTTATAATAATTTAAAATCAGAATTTCTCAGTTAGAAAACTATTTATTTTTTTCTCATACCTTGAATTTTTTTACCACCATAAGCAGCTCCCATTAATAATAGGATACTTAAACCGCCATCTAAAGGTGCTCCATTAGGATCTGGTTGATCACTAATCGATCCATGATTAGCAGACCCACCTGAATTAGTTGGTGGTGCTGGAGGTGCTTGTGCAAACATTTGAGATGTTAGCATTGGTAAAAGCATTAAACAAGCTATGATAGAGATTTTTATTATTGACTTTTTCATAATTCTGCTTTTAATTTATTATTTAATATAAACTTTTTGTGAATATACATTAGCTTCGGTAATTACACGTACAGTATAATATCCAGTTGCTTGGTTTAATGTTAATACATTAGAAGTAGGTTGTTGAATATTTGCAACTTCTTGTCCTAACATATTGAATACGCTAACAGATTTAACTTTTTCAGTTGTTTTAATATAAATGCTATTATCAAAACTGTAAACAGTGTTTGCAACTGCATTCATATCATTAATACCTACAACAAGGTCAAATACAACTTTAAAACGATTGATAGCTTGAGCTGTAGTTGCAGCAAATGTATAAGTTGGGTTAGTGCGTAAGTTTTGAGTAGCACCTGTTACTAAATCTATTAAAGTAATGGTAGAATTAGCGTTAAAGCTTTGAACATCTTCAGCTGTAATTGTAAAGTTTCCATCAACTTTTGGTTCGAAACCAACATTAACAGTATAAGGACCTGAATAAGCAGCCAATGCATCAATACAATATTTATCACTATTAATATAAGAATAAATTTGAGTATTTAATGGATTTGCAGAAGGCATTAACATAGCATCATAATTATCAACATCATTGCTGTTTTCATCTTTAAAATAAATAACAGTAGCATCAAATGTATTGTTTGGTGATTGAACTTTTAATTCTAAATGATTGTCTAAAGTAGTTTTGTAGAAATTACTTGCACTATGCATTTTTGCTGTAGCAGGAATAGTAAAAGAAGCACCTGCTGAAGTAGCTTGTACAAAGAAACCTTGCATTGCAGGAATTTCACCTGTAAAACCTAAAGTACCAGTTGTTCCATTCCAAGATCTGTAGCTATTAGTAGCACCATCTAATACCCAAACATTTGCATTCAAACCTATTGGGCTAAAAGTTGACATATTTCCTTGAATAGCACAAGCATAAGGATTACCTACTAAATTAAAACCTGCAGCAGGAGCTAAAGTTGGTGAAACATTGGCAACATTCATTGCACCAACAAAATTGTGAGTTGCAGCAGCAGCATAAGATGTTAAGTAACCTCTACCTACAACAAAATTAGAACCACCATTTGTGATTGCAAAATTACCAGCTTTGAAATTTTGCCAAACATTAGGTGTTGCAGCTGGATTGTATAAGTAAAAATCGTAATCAGTAGCTGGGGTTGTTACAAAATTAGGTGCAATTGCCTGTCCAATAACTGGTGAAGATAATAAATGGTAACCTTC
>CAZUCB010000025.1:0-23443 GCA_964618755.1 uncultured Bacteroides sp.
ATTAGTAATAATAAGCTTTTTCAGAGATTTTTCCATTATTTTTGTCTATTACGCCGAACTTAGCGACTTCGGGAACGCTTACGTCCCATCGCTTATTCAATTCTGTTTGATTTTTTTAACGCAAAATTCCGGAAGGCGGAGGCAAAAAGAGGTTCTTTTCAATATAAATAAGCGAAAAAGTTTGCTACAGAGTAACACTGACATTGAATAATTAATTGTAACAAAACAAGGTTTTAAAAATTGCGAGGGCTAAATTAATTACGAATTAGGAATTACGAAATGAAGTAATGATATACAAAGCTACTTTATGAGCTTTCAACTTTATAACTTTATGAAATGTTTCAGAGTCTTGATTTTTTCGTTCTCGCATCAAGGCAAAAGGACATAATTAAATAAATTTAATCAAGCACTTTTGAAATGGGTATTTTAACGGAAATTCAAATTAATTTTATTATTTATTGGTCACATGAAATACGCCATATAATATCATTCTCGGTTTGTATGAATATTATACTTTTGGCTATTTCATATATTAATAATCCGTTTTATCAGCGTTTCCCTAAGGGATCTGCGTCATCCGCGTTCATAAAAAATGCATTAGAAAAATTAATGCTATATTTTAAATATGACAATAAATGATTCATAGTACATAGTTGAAAACTTCAATAAAGTGCAGTAAGCAAGAAACAAATACTTTTAAAATTAGTCGATTAGTAGTGTGTAACAAAAAATATTTCTTTATAATTTCAAAAAAAAGAGGAGCTTTGAGTTCCTCTTTTCTTTTGTGCAGCATATTGAAGTATGAATAAATTTATTGTAAGTTTGTAGCATAATTTTCAATTTAAAAATAAAATTTATGTCACGTATAAAATTAGTAGAACAAGAAGAAGCTACGGGAAAAGTAGCCGAAATTTATCAAAACATGATGAATACCATGGGATTTATCCCTAATGCGTTTAAACTTTTTAGCCCAAGCGAACATGTGTTGGGGCAACAAGTAAGTAATTTGAATTATTTCTTTCGTCATCCTAAACTGAGTGGTAAACTATTGTCGTTTATTCGCTTATTGGTTTCTGATCAGGAAAAATGTGAATACTGTGTAGGTATGAATACCAATATTCTGTTTCAGTATGGTATTTTCCCTGAAATGATAACTGAAATAATAAAAGATCATACAAAACTACCTTTGGAGGAAAATGAAAAAGCATTGTTGTTTTTTATACTTAAAGTTGTAAAAAACTCCAATGCGATCGTTCAGGAGGATGTTGACAAATTACGTAATCTGGGTTGGACCGATGCCGAAATACTTGAAGCCACTTACCATGGAGCCACACAAGTAGGCGTAGATATGATGTTTAATGCATTTAAAGTTGACCTTGATTAGAAAACAAAGTTATTAATCATTGACAAAATATCATAAAAAAAAGCTGTTTCGAATTGAAACAGCTTTTTTTTTATGAAAATTATTTAATTAAAACTATTTATTATAACTTATAATAAAGCAATTGAGTTAGTTAATAATGTTTTAATATATTTGTAATTGTGAATACCTAAACTATATTCTCTAACTGCAAATTGTAAATTGATAATTGCTCCCATTTGTGCATTGGTTAAATGTAATTTTGGTAAAGTTAAATTAGTAGCTTTTTGAGCCGCAGTCCAAGAACTGGTTGATCCCATATTCCTAAATTGACCAGCATTATTGGTTGGTCCTGTAGGATTGTTAATTGGATCATAAACATTCAAATAACCATCATAATTACCAGCAGTGTAACCATACCATACATTGGTAGTTGCATCTGGATTTTTGTTCATAATTTCAATACCACCTTCTTTTAATTTACCAGCTAATGTAGCAATTAAAGTTTTAATGTCATTTCTAACAGTTGTAAATTCAGGATGAGAAGCAGTCATAATGCCAGTTCCGGTACCAGTGGTACTTCCAGCAGCTGTGTGGCAAAGAGAAGTGTTACATCCGTTAAAATTACCTTTAGCTTTGAAAGAGTGACCACCAGCAGCACCAGTCATTGGAGCCATGTGACAATCCTGACAAGAAGCTTTGATAGCATGAGCTGAATTTGTATAACCAGTACCAAATTCAACACCACCTTTACCTGCAACAACACCACCAACAGCACCATAATGAATATGAGTTCTGTAACCTGGAGTAACAGCTTGTACTACAGTTGATGCTAAAGCAGTATCATAGAAAACTGCAGTTGGATTTGCAGCTAAAGTAGGATAATCTAACCATCTTCCTTTAAGAGAAGCTGGAATAAGAGCATTTGAACCTGCATAAGATCCAGAAATTCCAACTGGACGTGGTTGGTGACATTTTACGCATAAATTACTTTGCCCACCATCCTGAGTTAAATCAATAATTTTAGTACCTCCCCACATAGTCATTTGTACAGGTGCAACTGTAGTTAATGAAGTTAAATCAGAATAACCATAAGTAGTATGTAAACTACTGTGACAGGTAAAACATCCTAATTTTCCATAAGTAGCAGTTGGAATTGAATTATAAGGATTTTTCCATGGTCCTGTTAAGCTATCTTGGTAGTAAATAGCAGAAATATTGTTTTTGCAAACATATTTAAATGCTTCCTGACAGTGACATGGAGTACAACCTATACTACCAGCTTCTTCTTCTGCAGCTGTTCCGAATTCATGTTTTGATAATTGGAATTGTGTAGCAACACTGTCAACCACTGATGGGTTGTGGCATAATTTGCAAGTTTCGCTTGCGTCTTTTCCGTCAGCACCTGCAGGTCCTACAAGACCATCACTACCGTCTTTTGCACATCCTGCAAAAATAATAGATGCAGCAGAAATAATAAGTGCACCTTTAAAAAACATTTGTAAAAAATTTCTTGTCATCGTAATTGGTTTTAGTTTATAATTATTATTATTACAATATTTTATTGACTTTTTAAGCCTATACAAAAATAATAAGTTTGTAAGTATATCTTAAAAAAAAAGATATGATATTTTCTAATTGTGTAAAGAAAAACAATCAAGAAAACATTGATAAATATCAATGATGTTCTTAAAAAGTAATAAACAGCTATAATGTCAGATTTATAGTTTCTGAAATGAATGTTTTAAAACATTAAAACGAGGATTAAACGGATATGATCTGTAAATATGGATTAACAGAAATCATAAAGAATGAATGATATTCATTTTGTAATATCTAATTCATTAGTAGGAAAAAATAATTAAATATTGAAAATATTTATCCTCTCATGCTTATATTGGTTAAATTTTCAATATTATTCAATCGTATAATATTACCATCAACTGTTATAATATTTTCATCTTTGAGTTCTTTAATGATTCGGATAGCACTTTCTTTTGACATGGCTGTTAAATCTGCCAAATCTTGGCGTTTTATAATAATTTCACCTTTGTTTTTATTAAAGACCTCATTGTGCAAATATAGCAAAGCCCCCGCTATACGTCCATGCATACCTTTCTGAGTTAGCTCAACAAATTTTATATAATTTGCCAATGTATGTGTATTAACCCATTTTAGTAAATCTATGGCAAAATCTTTATTTTGAATAACAAGATCTGTTAATGTTTTTACATCAATAAAACAAGCCGATGATTCTTCAACAGCCATCGTAGTAACATGATTTTTATAATCTGTAAAAACTCCAGGCCCACCAATAATAGTTAAAGGGCGAGCAAATCTTAGAATTAAATTTCGGTTATCAATACCTTCAAGATATATTTTTACAAGACCTTCATTTAGAACAATAACATGTGTCATTGCGGTACCCTGTTTGAAAATAATTTCACCAGGACGAAACTTTACTTTACACCGAACTTGATTTATTAATTCAAATTGATCTGCGGTCAGAGAATTAAACATTGGCAAATTGGTTAAACAAGCCCCACAATGCTTAGCGTTTTTTTTATCATCCATTCAGTTTCTATTTAATTGTGATTCATCTGATTATTATTGAATAAATTTATTGCAAAATAGCTAAAATAACATCCAAAATCAATAGCATTTTAAGAAAAAATATTGAACTAATAAATATCTATACACTCTTTTAGCTGACTTATGTCAATAATAAATTACTTTTAGTCATTGCAAAGATATACAAAAATCATTCAAAAGCAAATAAATCTCGGAGAAATTTCGTAATTTAAAAAATTATAAATTAATTATTAGCTATCTATTGTGTCCTACAAAAAATGCAGATTTATCGCTTCGCTCTGAATGACATGTCATTAAGGATATTTTTGTTGGGGGTTGGGGTCAGAAAGCGGCTTCGCCGCTTTCTGACCCCAACCCAAAATATAAACAATTGATTGTCATTTCGAACGAAGTGAGAAATCCCAATAATATTACTGTGATAAAAGTTTATCGAAAAAAAGTGATTAGCTATCTATTGTCTATTTAAAAAAATTTCTACTGCAACAATATGTAATTTCTGATGCTTATTGCAAAAAAATAACGAATTTTGTAGAATAAAAATTCAATAAAAAAGACAGTGTGAGTATAGACCATAGTAAAAATTTCATAGATTTATTAAGCGCAAGTCTTGCAGATAAAACATTTGTTCGTTTAGCCATGATGAACAAGCGAGACAAAACAAATGAATTGAATACATTAACTGCTAAAATTATCCAGATTAAGGAAGGCATTAAACTATCATTTGTATATAGGTATGCTACCAAAGATATAACCAAAAATTATAGCTTTGATGAAAGCCTTGTTATTGTGGAACAATTATTAAAAACAACATTCCTGCAAGCTGAGTTGCTTACTTTGCAAACTAATAGTTTTCTAACAATCAATAAAAAGAATATAGCAAGCATACGTCAAAAAGCTTCGAGTGTAAAGCAACCTCCCCTACTTACCCATGATAAAGAAAAAAAACGCATGATTTCTCTCACAAATAATATATACTTAAAAGAGTTAGGTGTTATTACAGCCGATTGGCAAATAAAACACAATATGCAAGATAAATACCGTCAAATAAATAAATACATTGAAATTATTGATGGTATTTTGAAAAACACCAAACTCGAAACCTCATTCAATGTGGTAGATATGGGAGCCGGCAAAGGCTACCTTACCTTTGCATTGTACGATTATTTATACAATGTTTTAAACAAAACACCTCATATTATTGGCGTTGAACTCAGAAAAGAATTGGTAGCAGATTGCAATCATATTGCCCAGAAATCATCTTTTGCCAACCTTAGTTTTAAAGAAGGAACAATAAAAGATGTTGAACTTCCAAAAACAGAAATGCTTATTGCTTTGCATGCCTGCGATACAGCAACAGATGATGCTATTTTTAGAGGCATTACAGCTAATGCAGAAATTATAATCTGCGCCCCTTGTTGTCACAAACAAATACGCAAACAATTGAATCCAGCTGATGATTTAAGTTTAATTACACAATTTGGGATATTAAAAGAACGGCAGGCTGAACTTTTAACGGACGGGATAAGAGCTTTGCTTTTAGAAGCTTATGGGTATAAAACAAAAGTATTTGAGTTTATTGCCACCGAACATACACCCAAAAATGTACTAATAGTTGGACTAAAACAAAAAATAGCAAAAATCCCCAATACAGATATTTTGCAAAAAATTGATAATATAAAAAGAATTCATGGGATAGACTATCACTATTTGGAGACTTTATTAGAAAATTATAAAGGGGAAAATCCTAAAAAATAAATAGAACTTTTTTAAATTAATACTTATCACTTTGGATTTCCATTTTTGAAAATCCAACTTAAAAATCAAAAACAGCATGACAGAAATAGAATTAGGAATAGGATCACGTGTGAAACATCCACAATTTGGCAAAGGTGTTGTAGTTCAATTGCGTTCGGATGCTTATGAAATAGCATTTATAGAAACCGGAATCCGACAAATAATGCGTAGCTATGAAGGTTTGGAAATAATAGAAGCCGTTGAAACACCTTCGGAAATGGCAACTTATGAAAAAATGGAAAAGAGCCTGATTCGTGTACTTCGTCGTTTTAGCGATGTGCAAGAAAACGTTCCTATGGGAGTAAAATGGACCAATGGAAAAATGATAATGTATCCCGGTGACAGCAGTTTAAAAGAAAAAGAAATTCCTATTGATGCATTCTTCCATAAAATTGTAATGATTCGTGACAGGGTGAGAGTTTTGGAACAAAAACTTAATTCCAGCAAACTTTCCGATGAAGAAAAAGTAGAAATGCAGCAATACATTACTCGCATATATGGAAGCCTAACAACCTTTAATGTATTGTTTAAAAACAAAGAAGATTATTTTGTTGGAGAAAAAGGAGTGTAATTAACTTTTGACAAATACAGCTTATACTTATAAACATAAATTTTATTATCCAAATACAAAAAAAGCGAAGGTATATCAATTCGATACACCTTCGCTTTTTTTAAAATTAAGAATATCTGTTTATTTTGCTTTATGCAAATCAATGAACTCTTTCAATCTAGCATCATTCATCAATTCATTATCAACAAACTCTTGCATAGTCATACCCTGTTTTTCGATGGCACCTATAAATAGCTTGGTATAATTGCTTACTTTCTTTGAATTAATGTTTCCATTTTTCATTTCTATAAACTCAAGAATAACTTTATAATATTTCAAACGGTGCTCTTCCTTATAATGACTTACCGACATTTTACCATCAAAAACAGTAAAGCTTACAGGATATTCTTTAGGGCGAAACATTACAAAAAACCAATGCCAAACAACAATTGCAAGTGTAGCTAAAATTGCTTCATAAAAGTGAACTATTTCGCTTACTTTAATAAACCATACTGGAGCCCAATTTCCTACTATTGTTGGAAACCAAAGAACAAATCCAGTTAACCCCATAATAACAGTTCCCCAAATCAAAGCCCAGTATTCCATCTTTTCAATATAATTATAGTTATCATATTCTGGATGTTTTTTGCTAAGATGCAAATAATACAACATGGTATCTTTCATTTGAATAAGATCACTGAAATTTGGAAACAAACCTATTAGCACATCACGACCTCTGGAAGTAAATAATAGATAAACAACATGATAAACAGATAATGCAATCATAATTATTGCAGAAATTCTATGTATCCATTGACGAACTAATTCTGTTAAACCCAGAGAATACATTAAATCTCCGATTACACTATCCGGAAATTTTAATACAAAACCAGTTATTGCTAATAAAATAAATGAACTTAATAGCAATGTATGTTGAATCAACTCATTTTTGGTGAATCGTGGAATTCTGATTGAATCTTTTGATTTCGCATATCTAGCACGAACTTCGTGTATTAGTATTAATAAATTATGCAAAAACATCCATCCAATTACTACAACAATTAACCAGAAATATACCTTTTTAACGATAGATTCAATATTTGCAGCAGAGCTTACTTGAGTAGTATGAGAATAGCTATTTGCAAAAGTTTCGGTCGCATTTGTATGACATTTTTTACAAGTATTTAATATGTTACTTTTATTAGTAGAAGATTCTGCATGCGATTTTGGTAAAATTTTATGAACATTATGACAATCCACACACATAGCAGCTTTTTTATCACCATGAGATGAAGCCAAACCATGATAACTATCCTGATAACTTTTAACATTCATGTTTTCCATGCCATAACGTTGTGATAGTACTAAATTCTGATGGCATTGAAGACAAGTATTATCCTGAATTTTCTTAATTTCGTCTCTTTTATTAACTGTATTAATTGCCTTAATATTATGCTCACTATGGCAATCATTACAAGAAGGGGCACTTCTTATACCTTTTTTTACAGCAATCCAATGGATAGATTTTTTATAATCTTCCGTTATTTCTTTATGACATTTTTCACAAGTATTGGGCAAATTAACACTAGAAATCATAGAACCATATTGTATTCTATTTTTAATATCATGTTTCCCATGACAAGTTACACAAGTAGCCGAATTTTTGCTCCCAGTCATTACTAATCTACCATGCACACTTTCCGAATAAGTTTTGCCAGGTTTATTTGATGATAAAGAATATTTTTTAATAAAAGTGGTATCGTCATGGCATTTACCACAAGTAGCCGGTAAATTAATTGAATAAACTTTACTCTTAATTGAAATAACCGAACCTATATCATGAGAACCATGACAATTCCAGCATTGTGCTGCTTCATTTATGCCTTCGGTTAAAGATAAGCCATGAATACTTTCTTTATGATCTTTTGCAATAGCACTATGACATAAATAACAATCGGCTAAAATCCCATCTTTAGGGGCTTTTTTGTGATTTGCCATATTATTAACCACATAACTATGGCAATTAGCACAAGATAAATTTTTGTGAATAGATTTTGACAATTCCAGTTTATGATCTTTTTTGTTATGGCATTTGGCACAACTTTCGTTTGAACTAGCTATAGCATGATAAGGTGCTGCCATTATTTTAGTTTTATGACATTTACCACAATATTCCTTTTCTTTGTTTTTCACAGTTGAAGGCGACGCTATTTTGTGTGTTCCATGGCAAGATTTGCAATTTGGAGATTTTGCTTCAGGTAATTGCTTTAATTTGTGATGAACATCATTTTGCATTTGTGCATTTAATGCAGCATGACATTTTTTGCAATCTACTTTTTTTGCCTTTCCTGTATGATCTTCATTTACAATATCACTATGGCAATCATTACAATTAATAACTTTGTCGTGAACAGATTTTGAAACTGAATTTTCATGACAATCTAAACAATTGATTTTCTGAGCATTTGACTGAATACTAAAGAAAAAAATTGTCGCAATGAAAAAAAGAAAATAAAAAACTACTTTTCTCATAAAGATTAATATTTTATTTGATTAATATAATTTATTCAGTAGTAATCATATAGTAATTACTACTATTTGTATTTTCAATCTTGTTCAATCACTCTCATCTAAAAATTACAAAAAATGAAGCCATGCTAAATGGCGATGGCTTCTTTTTAAATTTTATTACATGAAGATAATCAAGTTTATTAGTATTTTCCTGCAATTAACGAGTAAATAATAAGAATTACTAATATAATACCTGTAAATAGGAAAATAAACCCGAATATCTTTACAATTTTCAGCCAAGAACTTGTCAATTCTCTTTTTACAGTCATTTTCTCTAACTTACCTGATTTTTCCATTTCTTCCCATTCTTTTGGTCTATCAGTTTTATATTCTTCTGCTTCAACATGTCCTGTAAAAATTACGGTATCCATTGGAAATGCTTCAGGACGTAAATGAGTATTAAAGAAATGAATAGTAAAAATAAAGATTACAGCTAATAATGCTTCATCACTATGTATAATTTGAGCTACATTTATAACCCAACCTGGTAAAATTTTTGTAAACATTTCTGGAAACCATAAAATTAAGCCAGAAAATCCGATAACTGCAACTCCCCAGAAAACAGCCATATAATCAAATTTTTCCCAGTAAGTCCATCTGCCATATTTAGGTCGTTCGCCTAACCACAAGAACCATTTTACAGTTGCAATAAAGTCTAACACATCTTGTTTGTTAAACATAAGTGTATTTGAGCCAAAAATAAAAGCAGCAAATCCTTTCTTTTCGGTTTTCTTCATTTTTAATAAAGAAAATACATGGAATGCAAAATACCCAAAAGTTATAATTGCTGCAAAACGATGAATATTTCCTGCAATTTCAACACCTCCTATTAACTTTGCTAAAGAATTTGCCCAGTTCATGTGTGCAAATTTCAACATCATTCCAGTAAGAGCTAATAATAAAAAACTTAAAATTACAAAAATATGAGTTATGCGTTGACTTTTTGTAAAACGCCTTATATAAACCAATTCACCTGATTGTTTTATATGTTTTTTCTTTTTTCTGGCTTCAACAATGGATCGTGGTATCCATAACAATGTATGTAGTCCAAAAAATCCAAACACACCCAAAAGCAATGAAGTCATTGCCCAGAATGTATAAAACAAAGCATCACTACTATTATGAGTAGCATGAGATAAATATCCTGTAAACTTTAAATTTGCATTTTCATGGCATTTTTTACATGTTGCCACTATATTTTTTTGTCCAACACTTGATTCTGGATTATCAAGGTTTAATATTTTATGTGCACCATGGCAATCAGAGCATCTGGCAGCTTTAAGTTGACCAAGTGTATATGCTTTACCATGATACGTTTCTAAATAAGTTTCAGATAAATTTTTGTGACAAGATCCACATTGAATTGTAATCTGTGTCATAAATTTATCTTTATCAATTTCGGTAACAGTATGGGCTGTATGACAATTGGCACAGGTAGGATACTTCTTATCTTTTGAATTATTTAAAATAGAATGATCGCTACTTAAGTAATCGCTTAAAATACTTTTGTGACATTTACCACAGGTTGATGGCACATTTTTAGGATTAACAGTAGAGTTAGGATCAGATTCTTTTAAAACATCATGTGAAGTATGACAATCAGTACATATTGCACTGGCAAGCAAACCTTTTTCCATTAAACCTTTACCATGTACACTCTTTGAATAATCACTATAGGCATCAATTTCTTTGAGCTTTGTATTAATAACAGCTTTCCCATTTTTAGTATGACAACTACCGCAAAGCTTAGGAATATTAGCCCTGCTAGTAACAGATATTTCATCATACCTGCTCAGAATTTTATGAGTTCCATGACAATTGGTACAATAAGGTGCATTTGAATTTTTCTTGTAAAATGCTTGTCCATGTCCACTATTGATGTAAATATTAGAAACGGCTTCATGGCAAATTGAACAGTCAACTTTTTTTACAGTTGAACAAGGACGCATGTTATTACCAGTAGTTACATCCGTGTGACATTTATTACATGCAAAATTATTATGAGCTGTATTATGAAAATCGTTTTGATTAATTTTTAAGGATACTTTTTTATTATTTACAATTTTAAATGCATTGTCAGTTGCATGGCATTTTAAACAGATTTGATTAGAAATTACATTTTCAGATTTCTTCGGTTTAATTTTATGAGATGAATGACAATCATTGCAAGAAGGAATATTACCTGCTTTTTTCTCCCATAATTCTCTTTTAATTACTTTCTTATGAACTTGTTCTATATTTGCATGACATTTCATACAAGTACTTGCAATTTTTTTACTTGAAGTAGAAGCCTGAGGGCTGGTATGTGGTAGGATAAGATGATTTCCATGACAATCGTTACATGTTGCAGAAACAATAAGTCCAGATTCTAACAATCCTTTTCCATGAATACTTTCAGTGTAATTGCTAAGTATATTATGTTGAGAAATATTATACATACGGGCAACTGGTGCACCTTCTTTATGACATTTACCACATAAAATCGGAATATTTAGTTTATAAGTAGGAGATTTTGCATTCGATTTTGATAATACATCATGTTTGCCATGACATTCTTTGCAATCGGGAGCATAGGGTGCATTAAATTTTAATGCTTGTCCATGAATACTTGTAAAAAATTGATATTGAGCATTTTTATGACAACTACCACAATCAACTTCTTTTAAATTTTCAGAATGAGGAAATTCACTAACATCAGCATCTTTATGGCAGGATACACATTTTACATTTTTATGAGTAGAGTTTTTTAAAATACCGCTATTAACAAATAGCGAAAAAGTCTTTCCATGTTTTGATTTTGTTAATGTTTTATCACTATGACAAGTTAAACAATCATCATTGGTATTCTGTGAATAGATATTAGATGTATTTAAGAATGAACTAATAATTATTAATAAACTGATAACCTTAATAAATTTCAACATATTTTTTTATTTATAAATAATAAAATCACAATAAATTTATATTCAGACTTAAAAACCAAAGTACCACATATTAACTATTTGTAGTACTTTGGCTGTATTTATTCAACAATCATATTTAACTGATAATTAAACTTATAATTTTAACAATTAAAAAAAACTATTAATTCTTTAACTTTAATATTACTGGTTTTAAATTTTAAGACCAGTAATTAAAGTAATTTATTTCCTAGTAAAACACCCTGGTAATATTAAAACCAATCATTAAACCTTTTGAAGTAAATGGATTTTGATTGTAAGCCATATTTCTTGAATAATCAATAGCTTCTGCTGTTGTTATAAATAATTGAAATGAATGGGCAGCTGTAGAATTTTCGATACCAAATGCAAAATTTGGTTTTACTTCCTGAAATTTATCACTTACTTTTTTAGTAATTAAGCTGAAGTTTTTATCGTATTCAAAAGTAAATGCTATAGTAGGTGTAACATTTAGTTTACCTAAAACTGACATTCCAAATTGGTCATTTCTTCTTAATGGTTCTGCTTTTACTTCACTTGCTGATTCAACAATATTTAGATGTGTATGTGTTGCTGCAAGCTGTAAACTAAAAAAGTCACAAAATTTTCTTGAAATCATAATTTCATTAAAATAAGAAAGTCTGTGAGAAAATGAATAGTTTTCATAGCCAAAACTAGTTGCTTCTTCTCTAGCATCTAATGATATAGAACCAAAATAAACCACAGAAACAGGTATTTTGTTATTGGTTGTTTGTTCAACTATACTATACTTATAATTTAAATCTTGTATTTTGTTATATTTGGTAGTACCCAAACCAACCTGAAGTTTATCAGTAATACCATAATTTAGAGCAAATCTAATGTTTGAAGGAGAATAAATACCAAAAAGTTCTTTAAATCCATCACCTATTTTACCAAATCTGTGATTAATTACACACTCAAATGTGTGTTTTGGTAATACAACAGTTGTTTGATTTTCAATAAAAGTACCACTGTTGAATACTCCTGTTGTTATAACATTTTTTTCAGGTGTTGATTCCTGTGCAAAAGTAAAATTTGAAGTAAAAACTGTAAAAATCACAACAGATAATATACAAGTTAAATACATGTTTTGTGACATTTTCTTTATTGTTGTCATAATATTTTTTTTTATGATTAATGAATATTTAATTTTTAATTATCTAATGCACCTAAATCAATCCAGCTTTTTACATTAGAAAGCTCAGCTGATGTTATTGATATACCTTTATGACCTGAACCAGAAAAATTAGTATACAATAAACTTGAAGCAGAATTACCTGCAACAACAGAATTCACTAATAAATTTGTTCTTACAGCAGAAGGAGTTCCTGATAAGCTTAAATTACCAGCAGTACCATGACAACCAGTACAGCTATGTGCTGAAAATAGAGGATACACATCTGTTGAAAATTTAACACTTGTATTAACAGGAACAACAGTAGGTTGAATTGTATCTTTTTTGCAGCTTCCTAAAATTGCAATAATAAATACGCCTAAAATTAGAATTTTCATTTTCATTTTATTTTCTTTTTAAAATTAATGAATACAAAAATAAAGAAAAAATTGACATATAAATTTTTGCTTTATTTGATTCATTATTAAAGTATAAGAAAATTTATTTTAATAATCTAAAAATCTGACTTATAACACATCAGCAAATAGCAAGAATCAAATAAAAATTGATATATATCAGTTGATATACGGGAGTATGGCTAAAAGCAATATATAAAAACCTAAAAATCTAAAGGGCTTTGAATTTTAGTTTTAGAAAAGTCACTGGTATGTGTATAGTTTTCGGTAGTTTTAATAGATTGATGCCCCAATAGCTCCTGAACATAATGAATATCAGTTCCATTTTCAATCAAATGCGAAGCAAAACTATGTCTTAAACATTGAGGAGTTACAGGTATAATAAGACCAGATCTTGACGCTGCTTGCTTTACAGTTTCTTGCACGCTTTTTCCCGTATAAGCCTTTCCTCCTTGTCCTTCAATAACAAAATGTATAGGTTTGTACTTCTCATAATATTTCGGCAATAGTTGTGATAAATTAGGTGAAAGCATTACAAGCCTTTCAGTTTTGCTCTTTACTTGAAATATATGTATAACTTTATTTACTGTATCAATATCTTTTATGGTTAAATTTAATAATTCAAATAATCGTAAACCGGCACTATACAATAAACAAAGTATTACCTTATGCTTAAGATTTGTTGTTTTATCAATCATATCTTTTATTTGTAACTTACTTATACAATTAGGCAAATGATACTCAATATGCTTAGGGTAAATTGCTGAAAGATTTAGTTCTTTGTTTATTACTAAATCAAAGTACTTCTGAATAGAAATTAGTATTTGTTTCTGATAAGATTGGCTTATTGATTTCTCTTGAATTAACCAGTTTAAATGATTTTGAATTAATTCTACCGTAATAGCATCCAGTTCATACTTCTGCAAAAAGTGTTTTAACTGTTTCATACAGTTAATATATGAATGCACACTGCTTTCACTATATTTATGATTTTGCAACCGACTCTTAAATAGCTCAATATTTATTTCCATAATTTCAAAAACATTCGTATATCCATTTTTTTAAAATTTCTTCCAAAAACTTTAACTTCTTTATAATATGTACTTTATGAAATAAATTATATTTTCTATAATATTGATAAGCGAATGTTTTATAACAATAAAAAACAATGAATGTTCATTTATTAAATTGTAAACTTTTTTAATCAAATTCTGAAAGATGATTACCATCAGACTTTTAAATCAACATTAGTTTGTTTTTTATCGGAATTGACAATTTACATAAAAGAAAATGGAGTCCAGAAACCACTAAAAACGGGGCGAAACTGAAAAGCCATAAGAGTAGGAAAACTAATAATATAAAACAATGAAACATAAATTACTTTATAGGATATTGTTACTAATTCTTTTAATTATTGGGAATAGTTCAATTTATTCAAAAGGCATTTCATTAAATGAAAAGCTAAATTTATCGACAAATAAAATTGTTGAAAAAGAAGTAGCTGTTACAGAACATGTTTCTGGAATGGGTTTAAATATGATGTATTCATCACCTTCACAAAAAGGCTATAATCTTTTAAAAAACAATAACGTCTTTATGATGTCAAAGGCTTGTTGTCCTGAATTCATCTTAAAAGATGCAATTGAAATTTGCCCAACAGAAGGTGCATGTGCACACCCACAACAAACTTCTCCTGATGCAGGGGCTGGTAATGCACAAAAATCTGCTGCTTGTAAAAACACACCTCATACTTATACTGTTTATCCAAATGATCCAACTTTTACCTATACTTGGACTGTTACAGGAGGAACTCCTGTTTCTTTCACAGGAAATCCATTAACGGTTGTATGGGGAGCAGGTGGTTCCGGTACAATAAAAGTAGTTATTAGTAACCTTGCTGTAGGTGGCAGTTGTATTGACTCAATCATAAGAGATTTTTGCTTGATTGATGGACCAAAAGCAAATTTCACAAAATCAGCTGATACAGTTTGTAATAATACACCAGTACATTTTACCAACACCTCTTTAGGTGGAAGTGTTTATCATTGGGATTTTGGCGATGGAACCTCATCCAATCTTGCTAATCCTCCAGACCATACCTACCTTTTACCTGGCACATACAAAGTAATACTAACAGCTATTGACATGGGTGCAGGTCAATATATTCCTAACACTCAGGGCGGTGAGCAAATTGTTCCTTGCGGATGTAGAGATACTATTTCAAAAATCATTGTAGTTAAAAGTGGAAATGGCCCAGTCATTAATTATGATTGTTGTTTTGGAACTGTTTGTGCTGGAGATACATCTTCATTTTGCACAACAATGGTTTGTGGCACTTATAATTGGAGTGTAACTGGAGGAACTATTATTTCTGGTTTAGGAACTAATTGTATAAAAATTAAATGGAATAATAGCTATACTGTTCCAACAACCGTAACACTACAAAGCTGTTCTACTTCCTCCTGTCCTGGTGCAACAACCTTAAATGTACCTGTTTTGTATCCAAATTTACCTATAAACGGACCTACGACTGTTTGTGTTGGTTCTTCAGGATCTTATTCTTTACCATGGCTACCTGGCACTTATTATAAATGGACAGTTTCTGGTGGAATGTATGCTTTTAATAAAGCTGACAGAAACACTCCAAATGTAAATATTACTTTTAATACTCCTGGAGCTTATTGGTTAAAATGTATTTATAACAATCCGTTGTCTGGCTGTAGTGGTGTTGATTCTATTCAAATCAATGTATTACCAGTATTTAGTATCAATGGAAATAAAATTGTATGCGAAGGGAATCCTGTTTATTTTAATGCAAATGGTGCAGCCAACTGGACTATTTCACCTGCGGGTTCAACCATCTTATCGGGAAATGGCAGTTCATCAATTCTTGTATCCTTTTTACCTGGAAACTATATAATAACAGCAACTCCTACCAATCCTTTAGCTTTTTGTAATGCTAATGCTAAATTTAGTGTTGAAGTTATTGCGAAACCAATACTTAGTAATATAAATGGAGATACCAATGCATGTCCAGGAAATAAATATGTTTACAGTATTTCTTCAAATAAATCAGGAAGTCCTTTTGTATGGGTAATAAGTGGTGGAACAGGAAGCATTAATTCACAAATGGGTGCTGACAATGATTCAATCATTGTGGAATTTTCTGGTCTTGGCCCTTGGATATTAAGCGTATATCAAGATCTTGAAATTAGCCCTGGTGTTTTTTGTCAATCACTAACAAAATCATTGTTAGTTAATCCTTATATGCCTCCTATTATCACTGGAACATCTACAGTATGTGCAAATAGTACAGCATCTTACTCAGCAGGTGGTTCAACCCCTCCTGGAGGTTTTCAATGGTCAATAACACCATCATACCAAGGTACTATCCAAAGTGGACAAGGAAGTAATTCTGTAACAATATTATGGCATGGACCTGCAAATACTGCTTCACTTTCAGTTTCAAGTTGTGCAGGTAATGATGTATTTTCAGTAACAGTAAACGGACCTCCTACAGCAGTAGCATCCTATAATATGTTGCCAATTTTTTGTCAGGGTGCAAGCCAAACACTTGTATTATCGACTCCCACGGGAGCTGGCTATTCTTTTCAATGGTATAAAAATGGTATTCCAATACCATTTGCTAACAGTGCTACTTATAATGTAAGTATTGCTCCATTGGCTATTGGAACTTATCAATATAACGTTATAGTTACTCAGAATGGATGCTCTTCAACTTCTAATCTTATAAATGTAAGAATTGATGATTGTACGGTAGGAACAAATGGCGGAGGTCCTATTCCGGGCTCATGTGATGCTCTTTCATTCTTTAAGACTTATGTGGTTTGTGGCAATATTACTTTGTTAAACTTATCATCAGTTATAGCACCTTCTACTATTACAAACTATCAATGGGCAATTTCAGGTCCTGGAACTGGTACATTTTTACCTAATATTAATGCTGTAACTCCAACATTGTCGGTAAATATGTCTGGAACTTATACAATTACGCTTACAGTTACTTCTTCTACTGGATGTATAACTACATGGACAGAAATTGTAAATGTTTTATTACCAACTGCAAATTTCACTACTTCACCTGTTTGTGTAAATTCAGTTACAACCTTCCTTGCTAGTCCAAATTTACCAAGCTTACAATATGGATGGTCTTATGGAGATGGTGCTAATACTTATTATGGACCTAATGCAAGCGTTCAACATGCTTATAATACTGTAAGTCCTCCTCCTTTTAATGTAACATTATACATAAAAGATGCAATGGGATGCACAATTTCCATAACAAAACCAATTATTGTTAATCCACTTCCTAATTGTGTTGTTACAGCATCGGATACAGTATTTTGTCCTGGTAGCTTTGTTACTTTAACTGCATGTACTGGTATGAGTTCCTATCAATGGTACAAAAATGGCAATTTAATCAGTGGAGCTAATACAAACACTTATATTGCCAATAAACATGGTGAATATTGGGTTGATGTTACCAATGGAAATGGTTGTTCAAAAATATCAAATAAGATTTATATCTATGAGCATCCACTTCCAAAAGCAAAAATTACAGGAAGTCGTTATATGTGTGCCGTTTCAGCAAGTAATACCAGCTTATCCTTAAGTACTATATTTAATGTCAACTATTTATATAATTGGAGCAGTATTCCTGCTGGAGCTACTTTTAGTCCTTCAAATAGCAGTAGTACATCAGCAAATCTTACACTGCCAGTTGTATTACCAGTTACTTATCAATTTGTTGTAGATGTTACAGATACTGTTACTGGTTGTATGGTTAGCGACACCATGTGTGTTACATTTTTTGAAACTCCATCATTGAATGTAACTTATCTAAATGCTTGTCAAGGAAATAGTGTTACTTTAACCCCAACACCTTTGAATACTGTTAAATACAGCTATCAATGGAATAATGGAGCAGGAACACCTATTATTGTTGCATCAGCACCTGGTTTCTACAGTCTTACTATTACAGATAAAGCAACTGGATGTTCAGCAACTGCTAATGCAGGCACTATTAATCCAAAACCCGATTTAAGTTTATTCCCATTGGGATGCGAATCAATGTGTAATGTAGATACTTTACATTTATATATTCCTTTGCCACTTAATGCAGTTTATCCAAATAATACTTACGCAAATGCTTATCCTGTAATTAAATGGTACGATAATGGAAATTATGCCACATCAATTGGAAGTGGACAAACCCTTGCTTTCCCATCTAATATTCCTGGAAATCATCAAATTTCAGTAGTTGTAACCAATAGCTTTGGATGTACTGATACTGCTGGTGTATTTTGTTTTAAAAATGACCTTTGCTGTTCAATTTTATTGGAAAATATGCATACAGGCGATGCTTCTTGTCCTGGCACTTCTAATGGTTGGGTTTCAATATTACTAAATCCTGCTTCAGTTGGTGGTCCATTTACCATTACTTCTGTTCCTTTAGTAGCACCTTTGCCAACAACTATTACACCTGGAGTTCCATTATTGATTCCTAATCTTCCAGCCGGTGCATATACTTTTAATATTTCTAATTCAAGTGGAAGTTGTGTTGCAACTTATCATGCTGATATTATAAATGAAAGTACTACATGTTGTTTTGCTGAAATTGATACACTTTACCATAAAATAACATCGAATATTACTTACACTTCTGATGTAGTTTGGGATGGAAAGTATTACATTGATGATAATGTAATAGTAACCGTTTCGGGTGCTACACTTGATATTACAACTATGGATGTTGTGTTTGGTAGTTGTGCAGGTATTGATTTTATCAATGGCGGACATTTACGTGCCAGCAATTCAGTATTAAGACCTTGTAATATTGATGGTACATGGAGAGGTTTAAGATTTGTTGGAAGTGCACCTTTTGATAATATCATCAACGAATGTACTTTTAAAAATGCTGAAGTTGCTCTTTATTTCCAATCATTATCAGATGGAGTAGTATCAAATAACTTGTTCTCAAATTGTAATTATGGTATCAGGGTAGAAAATAATAATACTTTTGATCATCCAATTTCTGGTAATCAATTTGTAACAGAGCAGTTTTTCCCTGTATTTACAAGCTGTTATAGTTTTGTGAACAACAGCAGTACTTATGGAATTTATACCTCAACTTCAAGATTATTGCAACAAGTTTCTCAAAACAGATTTGTAAATGCAAAAGCTGCTAACTTGCCACGTACTTATGGCGTTTATCAGGTAAAAGGTGGTGGAATCTTTTCTGCCAATACATTTACAGATCAAACTTATTCAATATTACTAAATTCAGCACTATATCCTTCAAATATTGAAAACAATAAAATTGAAGTAAACGTACCTGCTGTTTCGCCTCCTTCATCTATATATATTGACAATTCAAATAGTACGATTATTGAAATCAACAACAATGAAATATCAAATAATTTCAATAAATACAACAGTAATTCAGCTGTTTATAGTCGATACTCATCAAATGTAAGCATAGTGAATAATAAGATTAAGGGTTTCAGATATGGAATAATTGCTACAAATGCCAAGAAGTTCCAAATCAGTAACAATGAAATTGTAGATCCTGATATTAATGGTATTTATTTTTACGGAACAGGTAAAGATAAAAACTATATTACTTGTAATTCAATAAAGATGAGAAATTATAATAATACCAGAGGTTTATACACTATTGATTTATCAACACTCAGCGAAGTTTCAAGCAATTGCATTACCGATTGTTATGTTTCAATGGATATAAGGTCATTTACAGTTTCTACTTTACCAAAAATCAGAAATAATTATCTTTACAATTATAATTTTGCAGGGATAAATGTAGTTGGATATTCTGGTAATATTGGAACTTTAACACCTGCCGATCCAGGACTAAATACTTTATGGAGTAATTATAATCCGGCCATTGACATCAATAGTAATACAAATATTTTAGTAGCCGATAATTTTGGGATGTTTAATATTTCATTCCCTCAGGTGCAAATTGTAAGTAATCGTCCTTATCATTCAACGGCATCTTGTGGTCATCAAATTTTCAATATGCCATCGCAAGGAAACTTAAATATTAAATACAGTTGTGATAACTATTCAGCTTTATTAGGAATAATAAAAGGTTTAGTAGGTTCACTTTCTGCTAATGACAACTATCAAGCAATGTTACAATCGTCAAGTAATCAGTTTAATGATGCCAATATGCTATTGTCTTCTATTGACAATGCAGATATTACAATGCTGAATGAATTACTAAGTTTGACTTCATTAACAGAAAATGAAAAATCAATACTAAAATACAATTACTATTATAAAAGTGCTGATTATTTGAATGCTCATTTGAATATGAATAATTTCAATCCTGAAAATGCTGATCAAGTAGATTTCAAATTTTTAGGCTTACTTGATTTAGAAATCATTGAAAATGGCTTAAAATCATTGCCAAGCAATACTATTCAAGCATTGAATTCAATTGAAGCTAAAAAGAGCATCAACTCGAATTTTGCAATTGCTATACTCAACAACAATTCTAGCTATCGCGACTATATTTTTGAAAGACAAAATCTTCTTGAAGTTACGAAAAGTGGCAATATTCAACATATTAGTGATAACGAAAACTATTTGAATATTTTCCCAAATCCTGCTAAAGAAAAAGTGTTCATTGAAATAGCAAAAGCTGGCATGGAAAATGGCAAAATTGAGTTGTTTGATGCAAGTGGAAAGAAAGTTAGCGATTATAAGTTAAGTTTCGTAGCTGGTGGAATTGAATTAGAAATTCAAAACTTAAGAAGCGGGCTCTACTATGTAACTCTTACCGACGAAAATTTTGGAAGAATACAAACCGGAAAATTAGTCAAAGATTAAGTTCTTTAATATTCCTCAATAAATTTTTACTCCTGTTCTATTTTCATCAGAACAGGAGTAAAATTTATAATTTAAAAACTACAAGAACTCAACAAATTTTATACTCTCTTTTATTATGAAAAATAAAGCAAATATTATTTTAGCTCTATATTTCTGTGTTCTATTGTTAATTACAAATAGCACAACTGTTCTTGCTTTTTCTTTTGAATTTTCATCAGAAAATTGGAGGAAAAATCATGTTCAACTCAGAGATGAAAATAAGCTAATGAGAAATGAAACATCAACTTTAACTTCACAATATTGTGCAGCTGGTTCTTTTGGTGCTAATTTTGAATATATTTCAAATGTTGCAATAGGTTCAATCAACAAAACTTCAGGAATAGGAATTGATGGTTATCAGGATTTCACTTCACAACTTGCTACTTTACAAATTGGTGTTAGTATTTCTGCAACTATTAGTGTTACCGATTTTAATATTGGCGATCAAATATTAATCTGGATAGATTGGAATCAAGATGGAGATTTTGATGATATAGATGAAAATGTTTATGCATCCAGTGGATTTGCTTTCAGCAGTCCGCACACTACTACTGCTTTTGCACCACCCAACAATGCCGCAATTGGCACTACAAGAATGAGAATAAGATTACACGATACAAGTTTTGGATCAAATAATACTCCATGCGGAAATTCTGATTATGGTGAAGTGGAAGATTATTCAATAAATGTTATTGGAGCAGGATGCAGTCCACCTTCTATTCAAGCTACTGCCTTTACTGCATCTGCAATTACCAATACAAGCCTTACTGCAGGTTGGACAAGAGGAAACGGAAACTCTGTATTAGTTTTAGCCAGACAAGGAAGTGCTGTGAATGCAGACCCTATTAATGGGGTAGTTTACACTGCTAACTCAGCCTTTGGTAGCGGATCGCAAATTGGTACAGCTAATTATGTTGTTTATAAAGGCGTAGGAACTTCTGTAAATGTCACCGCATTATCATTAGGAAGCAATTATTATTACGCAATTTACGAGTTCAACACTTCTGGATATTGTTATAAAACATCTGCTTTAACAGGAAATGCAATAACTTCTGGAGCTTCACAATGTAATTATTGTATTGCTATGGGAAGCATGGAATATAATACGAGTATAACTTCTGTAAATTTCAATACCTTAAACAATCTAACGGCAAAAACAGCAGCTTATAATAATTACACTGGATTATCGACCAATGTAAACAAAAACTCAATTTATAACTTATCTGTAAAATTGAATACGGATGGTGATTACATTACACATGCTTATGCATGGATAGACTGGAATCAGGATTGTGATTTTTTGGATGCCAATGAAGCTTACGACTTAGGAATTGCAAACAATGTTGCAAACGGATTTTCTTCATTATCTCCTAAAAGTATTACTATACCTGCAACTGCACTTATGGGAAGTACAAGAATGAGAATTGCTGTAAAATACGACTCCTCTCCTATTTCTTGCGAAACAGATTTTGATGGCGAAGTGGAAGATTACACTATAAATATAACCTCTTCAACATGCACGCCTCCATCAATACAAGCGACTGCATTTATATCTTCAGCAATAACCGACAGCTCAATGACAATTGGGTTTGCACGTGGTAATGGATCTTCTGTTTTAATAGTTGCTCATAAAGGAAGTGCAGTTAATGCTATTCCTATTAGTGGTACAAATTATACAGCTAATGCAGCATTTGGTAGTGGATCACAAATAGGAACAGATAATTATGTTGTTTATAACGGCAATTCAAATTCTATCAACATCACTTCATTAACTGCAGGAACTAACTATTATTATGCTATTTATGAATATAACACCTCAGATTTTTGTTACAAAACACCCGCATTAACTGATAGTGTAAAAACAACAGGAATACAACCCTATTGCTCAGCAGGTTCAACAGGTAGTAATTTCGAATATATTTCTAATGTATCTATAGGTTCTATAAATCAAATGTCAGTAAGAGGTGTCAATGGCTATCAGAATTACACTTCACAAATTACAACAATGTACATAGGCATTAATACTTCAGCCATCATTAGTGTTGCAAATTCTAACATCGGAGACCAATTAATAATATGGGTTGATTGGAATAAAGATGGTGATTTTGCTGATGCCGGAGAAAATGTATATACTTCAAGTGGAGTTTCGTTTACAAGTCCACATACTACTGC
>CAZUCB010000025.1:23543-25428 GCA_964618755.1 uncultured Bacteroides sp.
CTGCATTAACAGGAAGTGTTCAAACAACAGGAGTACATCCTTATTGCGAAGCAGGTTCTTTATCTAATTTATCAACAGCTGAGTATATTTCAACTGTTACTATGGGTTCAATCAATCAGGTTTCTGGAAAAGGAATTTTTGGTTATCAGGATTTTACTTCACAACTTACAGGTTTGCAAATTGGAGAAACTGCTTCAGTTAGCATTAGCACAACCAATGATTATCAATTGAATCAGGTATTGATTTGGGTTGACTGGAATCATGATAATGATTTTGCAGATACAAATGAAAGGGTTTATGTTTCGGGTGGTTCTTTTGTAAGTCCTATTATTACGAGTATTACGCCTCCTTTAGGTGCAGCAATTGGCATCACTACCATGAGAATCAGATTAGATGATACTGACAATAGCGCAAATCCATTCCCTTGCGGTTTTTCTCAATGGGGCGAAGTAGAAGATTATTCAATCAATGTAATTGCTCCTTGCACACCTCCAACAACACAAGCTTTTTCTTTTTCAACTTCTGCAATAACCAGCACATCAATGAAACTAACATGGAATCGAGGTAATGGCGATTCAGTAATTGTGGTTGCACGCCAAGGCAGTGCTGTAAATGCAAATCCAATTAATGAGAACATATATACAGCTAACTCAGCTTTTGGTTTGGGTTCGCAAATAGGTTCAGATAATTATGTAATGTATAAAGGAACTGCAACATCAGCAAATATAAATAATTTAGCAAATGAAACATCTTATTATTTTGCTGTTTACGAATACAATTCAAACAGGCATTGTTACAAAACTCCGGCTCTAATAGGCATGGGGGTAACAACGAGAACTACAACATTTACAGCAGCTATATCAAGTGCATGGGAAAACAATGCAAACTGGGATCATGGCATTCCTACACCTACAACGGATGCATTTATTCCCTCCAATACTTTTGCGATAATAAATTCAAACAATTACGAGTGTAACAATTTAAGTATTGCTCCTTTGGGCTATTTGTCGATAAATGCTTCAAAAGATTTACGGGTTAACGGAGCATTTACAATACATTCTGATGCCACTGGATCGGGTTCTTTTATTAATAAAGGAAGTTTGCATTCTACTTCAAATACTATTGAACGATATATTCCTGTTAGCTCTACTGATGATTTCCATGTTATTGGTTCTCCTATTGCCAATCAATTAATTAATGCTGATTTTTGTCCTAGTGTTCAAAGCTTCTATACGTGGAACGAAACAAATGGAACGTGGGTAGCTTATGAAGACAATGGTTTTAACGCACTTAATGGCAGCAACAATTTTATACCAGGAAAAGGCTATGCGGTTTCATATCCCTCTGCTTCTACCAAAAGCTTTAATGGAACTATTAATCAAGGAAATGTAGCTATAAATTTAAGCGTTACTTCAGGAAATTATAGTGGATGGAATCTTATTGCCAATCCTTACCCATCAGCTATCTACTGGGACGAGCCTACTGGCTGGACAAGAAATATATTAGCCAATGCAGGAGGAAACCAAAAAGCAATGTGGATTTGGAATGCAGCATTAGGAAATTATGGAACCTATATTTCAAATACCGGATTTAATGCAGGCACCAATGGTGTTACCCCTATTATCGCAATGGCACAAGGATTTTGGGTAAAAGCTGCTACAGCAGGAACAGTTGTAATGACAAATAACATTCAGGAGCATTCTTTCCAGGAATTTCTTAAATCTCAATCAACAAATACTGAAAGGCTTCGTTTGATAGTTTCAACTACAGAAAATAATTTCAAGGACGAACTTATCATTAATTTTGGAAATGCCAATGATGAAGGTGGTGCAGAAAAAATGTTCAGCATAAATGCAACTGCTCCAAGTATATATTCAACAAAACT
>CAZUCB010000026.1:0-24161 GCA_964618755.1 uncultured Bacteroides sp.
TTTTTATTATTCAATTATTTTTAAATATAGCTTTTCACTTAATCTTATTAAATGTAAATATGTTTTGCCATCATTAACAAAACATTACTGTTTCTTCTTAAAAATATACAATTTTTTAAATGCACCTTTCTTTAATGCAGATTTAAGTAGCTCATTAAATTCGGGTGAAATCTTTAAGAAAAAAATCGCACTTCCATAAATAGCAATAGCTAAAGTTCCTCTAATAATGGCATCTAAATATGGATTTGCGATAGTAACCAAAAAATAGTTTATTCCCAATGTAAATATAAATATTGCTATGATTTTTAGCATATTAATGGAAAAAGGTTGAGATTTCAGTTTCCATCGGACAAAAAATGTTAAAATTGCATTATATGCCAAAATAGAAATAGCAGTTGCTATTGCACTTCCATTAATGCCAAATAGTGGTATCAACCAAAGATTAGTTGCTATAGTAAGCCCAGAAAGAAAGAAAATAAAAAATAAAATATAATAGTAATAACGTGAAAATATCAAGATAAAAGCATTAAACCCTGTTGCTAAATCAAATAATTTACTAATTCCAATAAATAGGATTACATATTTCCCCTGAACATAAGTATTACCGTTTGGTATAATTTTAAAAATGTCATCAACACTTACCCATAAAACAATAAAAAGAAAACAACCTATGAGTAATTGGTTTAAAGAAACTCGTTTATACATATCATTTACTTTACCCCAATCGTTGTTGTTAATAGCTTCCGAAACAAAAGGCGAAATTATTGCAGAAATAGATCTTGATGGCATTTCAATAATATTTGCCATAAAATATGCTACACTGTAAATTGCTGTATATTTTAATCCAATAGCAGCAGCAACCATAAAAGTGTCAATTTTACCTACAATACTGGTACCAATAGAAGCTGTAATTATAAAAATTGAATAGTTAAGTATTTGTCGCTTAAGCGACGGGGTTATGAATGAAAAATCAGGCTTTAAAGAAATTGGACTAATTTTGTAAATATAGATAAGGTTAAGTATTAAAGCAATACCATATATAGAAATAAAAAGCCCTACAAACATATTCATACTTATGTGTCCAAAGAAAAATACAATAAACAAAATGATAGTGAGTATTCTAATAATAACTTCTCTAATAATTTTGGGGACAACTATTCGTGAAAGAATAGAAGCATAAGTTTCAAAAATAAGCATGTATGCCGAAAAAAATGCAAGAGGAATTACCCAATAAAAATACTTAACAAATAATGCAGAATTTGCAGAAAAATAATTTGAAATGGGATGCTTAAATAATACATATAATAAGCCAAAAACTATAATTCCTAAAATAGGAATCGTAAATAGATAGAAAACGAAACCATGATTGCGACCATCTTCTGTTTTAAATTGTGGAAAAAACTTTATAGCAGAACTTGACAAGCCTAATTGTACAAATACAGACATCAAAAAAGCAGCTTCGAATAAAACCCTTGTAAGTCCAAATTGCTCAGGCGTTAGGAAATATGTAACAACAAAAGCGGTGGTAAGGAAACCCAAAAACGAACCTGCATAAGTAACAATAGAACCTTTTAAACTTTGCCTAATAATTATACCCATAATAGATGTTAAAGAATTGGCAAAGTTACAAAAAAATATCTTTCTTTTCCTTTTGTTACACTTCGCAAAACTAATTAATAATTAGTTTCCCTTTATGTATTATGTTTCCAGTTTTTAACATATAGAAATAAATACCTGAACAAAGCTCTGAAGCGTCTATTTCAATATTTTGCATTCCCTTGTTTTCTTTATGATTAAGTATTTTAATCAATTCTTTTCCTGTAATATCAACTATCCTTAAATCAATATTTTCATCCGCTATAAGGGTATAAGAAATAGTTGTTTTTTTAGAAAAAGGATTTGGATGTACATTGACATTTAGTGAGTTTGAAGAATATTCGGAGATTCCTGTATAATTGTATAATATACTGTTTGATGGGGCTGATTGACAACCATTTTCTACAACAATTACGTAATAGTTCCCTGTTTCAGTGGGAGTAAATACATTTGTTGTTGATAATGGACCTGTAGTTTGTAAGTACCATTGATTGCCATTTTGTGCATCAGATTTAAGGTAATTTTCTATTTGAGTGATGGTAGGAGTGTTCGGAATAGGATTAACAGTGATAGCTATTGAAGATGTTGTACTATTTCCAGTAGGATTGCTACCTGTAACAGTAATATTGCCAGAAACAGCAGAACTTCCAAAATCAACAGTAATACTATTGCTTGTGCTAGATCCATTCACACCTGAAGGTAAAGTCCAAATATAGGATGTAGCGTAAGTAACAGGAGGTACAATATAAGTTACATTGTTCTGTCCTATACATACACTGCTATCTCCAACAATTGTTCCAGCTGCTAAAGGAAGAAGATAATTTGTAGTATTATTTCCAGTTAAAGGAGAAATCAAATAACAATTTTCAGCAGTATTATATTCATAACAAGCAAAATAATAAGATGTTCCTTGTGATAAACCATTAATAGTTACTGAGTTTGCTACACCATTATATACTACATAATTTCCAATCCCTATTTGTTGTCCATTTCCAAATGTAGTATCTGAAGTATAGATGTTACCACCAATAATACTCGCATTCACTGCAGAACCAGCTTTCGCAATAATTAAAATTTTATTTCCATTCCCTCGTGTATAGTTCAGAGTCATAGAGTTGGTTGTTATTGCTGTATAAGAGAGATTTGATGCTTGAGTAGTAGTTAATGAGCATCCTCCCATAAAAACAAAAGAAACTGTTTTATTGTAATTGTTTTCAGTAATACTTGAAATAGGTTTAGATGTATTTATATTTGCCCATGATTTTGAATTTGGCGTTGTTGTATCATTAAATAAAATTTTGTTTCCTGTTCCTGGAAATGGACATCCACTAGAGTTTATTGTTCCATAAGTAGTTGGCGGATTTCCTGTAGCATTTGCACATATTGGATACATTCCTTGATGACTAGAAATGTTAATGGAATTTCCGGCACTACTAATGAAATTTCCATCAACATGATAAATTAACATACCATGTCCAGGAATAAATGCATCAAAATTATTTTTTTGTCGGTTTTCAATTAAAAAATATTCATTGGAGGTATTTGAATTATACCTATAAAAACTATTGGGATTTTCAGCTGCATTATTTAATGTAATGCTTGATGTTGAACTAATAAGTGTAGGTGATGCCCAATTATAAACCATTGTTTTTGTATATGCATTATGATGAGCTGGAGTTTTACCTCCATTGTTCCATGCACCATCTGCCATTAAATCCCATGCACCAGTTCCATCATATTGCCCCCCTGTAGCATAGTCAGTGTCATAATAATCGGGTGCACCTAATACATGCCCGAATTCATGACAAATAACACCAATATAGGTTATATAGTCTCCATAATTAAATCTTAATTCAGGTGAACATGAATATTTGTTGATTTTTTTTCCATCAAGAGTTAATGTTGGAATATTTGAAGCGTGCGACCAAATTGCATCTGAAGAAGCACCAGCTTCTTGACCATAGCCTGCAAAAATCACATATACTCCATCTACGCTTCCATTATTATCATTATCAAAATTTGCATAATCAACATCAGAATTTGCAGCAATTGCTGCTTCTGTTATCAATTCTCTTGATCTAATAGAATGGCTGCCATTATAATCGGCACCATAGTAAGCCATGTTTTGACTTGCAGTATATGGTCCTGCTACTGTAATAGACAGATTTAATTGGTTATATGAATTTTCTAAATAAAAATCTTTAACACTTCCTGTAGCTCCTGCTGTAGTGTAGTTGATTTGGTTGAAGAGATTGTTAAAGTCAGAATTTGTTTTTGTAAATGCTACATCAGTATAACCAATTAAAATACATATCAAATTTCGGTTTCCTAAGGTTGGAAATGATTTCTCAGATTCTTTTTTGTAAACATTCCAAGAAGCTTTCATCATTTGAATTTGTGTTGCAGAATAGTGAATACCTTTTGAAATAGTTTTTAAAAAATTGATTTCCTCATTATTTCTTAAAGATTCGTTTTTTACCTTTCTGCCAGAAGGTATCATGTTATTTTCATTATCTAATATGGCATATTCATACATCCCTTTATTATTGAATAGTATAGAATATCCATCCATAGTTTCTGCCCATCTCACTTTTTCATCCCCTTTAAGTTGAATTGTAATTTTAGACCCATCTGGTTGAGTGAATTCAATAGGATGAGGATAGGCAGGCACTGCTTTTGCAATGTTATGAACTAAAAATAAAAGGATAAATAAAAAAGAACAAAAAAATAATAATGAATTTTTTTTCATAAAGTATGATGCTAAAAAGGAATTGATAAAAAATAGATAGCTCAATAACATTGAGCTATCTATTTTTTAATTTTAAGCAAAAATATAAAATATATATAATTGGAAGAGTTTTAGGCGAGTTATAAATCTGTTAAAAAAGAAGTTGTGAGAATATTATAGTAAATTTATCTTAACCTATCAGAATTTTTAATCAATCTTTCATCTTTACGGATGGCTTTACTCGCCAGTATTAAAAAAACCATTGAAATGAGCGGTAATATTGCACCTAATTTATATTGTGCCTCAACTTTCAATTGATTTTGCATGCTGTCAGCAGTAAAAAACATAACGATAATCAAAATAACACTGGCCAAAAAACCAAACATTGTCAATCTAAATTGGAGTGGACGATTACGGTATAAGAGAACAGGAATGAATGTTAGCAATACCAATGCACTGTTTATCAACATAAGTGGAAGTGTATTTACATTCGTAAATAAATCTTGTGATAAATCTGGGTTTTGGAACTTACTGATGATATTGAAAGGAATATCTCCAATATTTGGAAGTTGGAAAATAGCAATTGGTAATTTGCTAAATAATAATGCTGAAGCTATAAATGCCAACATTAAATAAACTGTTTGTATTCGTTGTAACATAAAATTGAATGTTTTTATTTTTTGCAAAGATATTATACCTCAATTAAAATAGCAAGGTAGTTTTAATAAATTAAAAATAATTATTGTTTAATAAACTTACTAACGTATTGTTTTCCATCAATTTCAATAATTATTTGATAGATGCCATTTGGTAAATTTGATGTTTTAATTCTATTTTGGTGCATGTTAGTAGAATTTTGAATTATTTCGCCTAAGCTGTTTATAATACTATATTTAAACACAGTATAATTTTTATTTTCAGGTAATTCAATTTTTAATTCCTCCATTACTGGATTTGGATAAATTTTCAAATTACCAATAGCATTATTATTTTCTTTCACAGAAGTTTGAAGACTAAAATTTAGATTATCAATATACAAATAACTATTTGCAACAGGAGATGATACGCTACTAGCTGATAATACAATTAAACATGTGTCAGGATTAGAAGGACTTGTAAATGTAATTGGGATATTAAAACTTCCCCAACTCATAACCATTCCAGGTAATAAATAATATGTAGTACTTAAAGTGTCTCTATTATTAGTAATTGTATTCCATTTTGTAAATGCAATAGCAATAAATCCTTGATCATTGTTATAAGCCATATATTGCCAGTTCCCGGTTATTGCTGTTGGACGTTGGTTATATGCAAAACCAGACTTAGGTTGAAATGTAGTTTTGTCTAATTTTCCGCTAAGTGCAATAGCTGGTACAACACCTACAAGAGGAACTGTTTTTGTAATTAGCTTAATATATGATGCCCCTGGATTTCCTGGCGTACCTTTTTGGCATGTGTAAATAGAAAGAGTGGATGTGAGTGAGTTAAGGTTGTCCCAGCCTTCTGGTTCATTTCCTGTCCAATTTTCGAAACCAGAGTTTGGAATTTGAGCCATAATAAGAGTCGAATATAAAATGGCTAAGAATAAAGTTGTAAGTTTTTTCATAATATTATTTATTTTTATTATTTAATACATTAAACATTAAGTAATTTATAGATGAAACAAAAATAATTAAAATAAAGCAAAATATAAATAAAATCTTTTTAAATAAAATGTATTTGTAATTCATTGAAAATTAAGCTTGAAATTTCAAAAGGAGGTTATACATCAATTTTTTTAGTGTGAAAATGCATTTTTTTTAATTTATTTATGAGGTATTTTTTTAGTAATTATGTAGTATAAATGATATTTGTATTATATTTGCAAAAAAAAAATCAGGTTTTTATTCTAAAAACTTAAAAAATCTCTTATTTATTTCTAAAACCAATAATATATTTATTAATAGGTTAAGTTATAAAAATCTTAAAATCAAATATTTATATTTTACCCACCTGAAAAATAACAAAAGATATTATTCTTATGATGTACGACATTATTGAACTAAACAACAAATTAGTAAACGAACTAAAAGAAATTGCTAAAGCTTTAAACATCCCAAAGTTTGAGAAATTAGCAAAACAAGACTTGGTTTATAAAATACTCGATCACCAAGCAGCAAATCCTCCCAAGGAAGTCTTAGATAAAGAGCGTAAAATGGAAAAAAATTCATTTCGTCCTAAACGACAAAGAGTGGATTTAATTGATGCTAAAAAGCCTGTAAACCAACAGCCTATTGCAAAATCAAATATGAATACTCAAGTTGAAATAGAGACTCCAATTGCTGTACGTATTCCTGATTCAAATGCTATGAATATTCCTGAAAAGAATATGGAGACAAAATCAAATTTTGTGAAACCTATTAAACCACAGCCTGTTCACAAAAATCAACAAAATCAAAAACAACCACATCCTTCAAATAAAAATATCAATTTAAAAAAAGAGCATGGGCATAAAATTGAAAAACCTCATATTTCAGAAACAATAAATATTCCCGAATCGATTATTATTAATGAAACGCCTACTATTGTTAGAAAATTTATTGATGAAGATTTGTATAAATTTGATGAAATAAAAACTGATGATATTTTAGAAACTGTTACCGAACCTATAGCTGAAATTGAAGTTGATTTACCACAACTGCAAGATAATAAAGATATTGAAGATAAAGTTGTTGAAGAAGGTTCTTCTGAAATAAAAGGATTTCAAGAAAGGCGTAAACGTGATAATTTTATAAAAAATAAATTCCAGGAAAGAAGCAGAGATGATAGTTTCGATTTTGATTCTGTCATTGTTAGTGAAGGCGTATTGGAAATTATGCAAGATGGTTATGGTTTTTTACGTTCTTCGGATTATAATTATCTAAATTCACCAGATGATATTTACGTCTCTCAATCTCAAATTAAATTATTTGGATTAAAAACAGGTGATACAGTAAAAGGAAGTATTCGTCCTCCAAAAGATGGTGAGAAATACTTTCCTTTAATTAAAGTTGAATTAATCAACGGAAGGAAACCAGAAGAAGTTAGAGATCGTATTCCTTTTGACTATTTAAAACCATTATTTCCACAAGAAAAATTTATTTTAACTGGACATGATGAGTCAACAATTTCAACACGTGTAATTGATTTGTTTACACCTATTGGAAAAGGACAACGTGGATTAATTGTTGCTCAGCCAAAAACTGGGAAAACTGTTTTGTTAAAAGAGGTTGCTAATGCCATTGCAGCTAATCATCCTGAAGTTTACCTTATTATTTTACTTATTGACGAACGTCCTGAAGAAGTTACTGATATGGAACGTAGTGTTAAAGCTGAAGTAATTTCTTCTACATTTGATGAACCTGCAGAACGGCATGTTAAAATTGCTAATATTGTTTTAGAAAAAGCCAAGAGATTAACAGAATGTGGACATGATGTTGTTATTTTACTCGATTCTATTACACGTTTAGCAAGAGCTTATAATACTGTATCACCAGCATCTGGTAAAGTTTTGTCGGGTGGGGTAGAGGCTAATGCATTACAAAAACCTAAACGTTTTTTTGGTGCAGCCCGTAAAATTGAAAATGGTGGTTCACTTACGATTATTGCTACAGCTTTGATAGATACTGGTTCAAAAATGGATGAAGTTATATTTGAAGAATTTAAAGGCACAGGTAATATGGAGCTTCAGTTGGATCGTAAATTGGCAAATAAACGAATTTTCCCAGCAATTGATATTGTGGCATCTAGTACACGACGTGATGATTTATTGCTCGATAAAGATGTGCTACAACGCCTTTGGGTGTTACGTAATCACTTGGCAGATATGAATCCATTGGAAGCAATGGAGTTTCTAAAAGAGAGAATGCGTTTTACTCAAACTAATGAAGAATTTTTGATATCAATGAACGGATAACTCATTGAAAATAAAATTATTTTTACTTTCTTTGGGTTAAGTTTTTTTCATAATCTTTAATCAAATCGTGCATTTTCTTTTTTTGATGCTTGATTTTTTTTAATAATTGTATGAGTTTGAAAGCACCATAAATTGCCAACAAAACAATTAAAACTGCAATAACAGTAAATATTTGGCCATTTATTACAATTTCAGAGAAAATTATTTTTCCAATCATATTTTTGATAAATAAGTAAGTGGCTAAAATACAAAAAAAACAATAAAAAATAAATAAATAAACTTTTTTTTAAAAAAAAATATACAGGTGTCAAAATAATTAGTATCTTTGTAGCATATTAATTACTAATTTTTTATATTATGTCAACTGGCACAGTTAAATTTTTCAACGAAAAAAAAGGTTTTGGATTTATTCTTGATGACGAATCAAAACAAGAAATCTTTGTTCATGTATCTGGAATACTAGATAAAATCAGAGATAATGATCAAGTTTCTTATGATATTGCTGAAGATAACAGAGGCAAAAAAGCTATCAATGTAAAAAAATAATTATATTTTTTTATCTTATCCGAAAGAGGTTAATATACATTATATTAGCCTCTTTTTTGTTTTTTACTTTTGCAAATAGATTTATATACCTATAATATTAAAAATTCTAAAAATATTTTTTATGGAAATTAATAGAATATTTGATATTCTTTCCCATTATATAGAATTGTATGATTCTGAAAGAACCATGCTTGCAGGCAAATTAAATGGGAAATGGATTGAGTATAACATAAATGAATATATTCAATATGCTGATAATATTAGTTATGGTTTATTAGCAATGGGTATAAAGAAAGGTGATAAAGTTGCCATTATCAGCAGTAATCGCCCCGAATGGAACTTTGTTGATATGGCTTTGATGCAAATTGGTGCCATTCCAATACCAATGTTTCCTTCTATAAGTGAGTCTGATTATATGTATATTTTTAATCATTCTGAAGTAAGCATTGTATTTTGTGAAGGTGAAGAATTGCTGAGTAAAATTGAGCATATTCTTCCGCAAATCCCTTCTATTAAGCATATAATCACTTTTGTAAATAGGCAAGGATTTCAGTATTTAGAGCAATTAGCACAATTTGGGAGTAAAAATGCAAATAAAAAGCTGCTTGACGAAATAAAAGCAAGTATAAAAAAAGATGATTTAGCTACAATTGTTTACACTTCTGGAACAACTGGTAATCAAAAAGGTGTAATGCTCTCACATGCTAATATTATTAGTAATCTTATTGCTGTTTCTCATATATCCCCAGTTAAATCAGGTGAAAAAGCTATTAGCTTTCTTCCACTTTGCCATGCTTATGAGAGAATCCTAAATTATATGTACCAATACCTTGGTATATCTGTTTTTTATGTAGAAAATATGACTACCATTGTAGAAAATATTCAAGAAATTCAGCCTAGTATTTTTTCAACTGTACCTCGTTTAATGGAAAAAATATATGACAAAATTATTAATACTGGTAGAACCCAAAAATGGTTGAAACGACAGATTTTCTTTTGGGCTGTTAATTTGGGCCATAAATACGAGTTAGATAACATTAATGGATGGTTTTATAATATTCAACTATCTTTAGCAAATAAAATTGTATTTGATAGATGGCGTAAAGCCTTAGGAGGTAACGTAAAAGTAATAGTTTCAGGTGGTGCTTCTTTACAACATCGTTTAATAAAAATTTATACTGCCGCAAGGATTCCTATACTCGAAGGTTATGGATTAACAGAAACATCACCAGTAATTTCAGTCAATACTTTTTTTAATAATGGAAGAAAGTTTGGAACTGTAGGACCTCCTCTTCCAGAAACAACAGTAGTAATAGCAGATGATGGGGAAGTGTTATTTAAAGGACCTAACCTTATGATGGGTTATTATAAAGAATCTGAGTTGACTAAAGAAGCAATTGATGAAGAAGGTTGGTTTCATACAGGAGATACTGGAATAATTGAGCCCAAGGGGCAATTAAGATTGATTGGGCGTAAAAAGGCTATATTTAAAACTTCCAATGGGAAGTATGTTAATCCAGAACAAATTGAAGAAAAATTTAAAGAATCTTTTTTTATTGATAATATAATTGTTATCGGAGAGAATCAAAAATTTGCAGCTGCTTTAATTGTTACTGATTTTAACCATCTCAAATCATGGTGTGCTATAAAGGGTCATGATTATACTTCAAATATCGAAATGGTAAAAAATCCTATTATAATTAAAAGAATTCAAAAAGAAGTCGATAGATACAATAAGTCTTTCGGAGATACTGAAAAAATTAAAAAATATGTAATTATGGATTTTGAATGGACAGAAAAAACAGGAGAATTAACTCCTACGCTAAAACTTAAGCGAAAGTTTATTTTTGATAAGTATAAAATTATTATTGATAAAATATTTGCATAGCGACTATCAATTAAATTACCCATTGCTTATTGCATGATTCAGAAAACTATTGAGCGAAAACATGGCTTTAAACACATCCAACACATATTGATAAAAATTGGCTTGCATTATCTGTTCATCTTTTAGTGGATGAATAATAGTATAATTCTTAAATTTAAGCAAGTCAATATCAACAAAGTCTTTAGGGAAATCTTTGGGCGCATTTTTAAGCTTAGCATCGTCCCATATTTCAGTAAAATACTTTTTAAAAGTAGTATCAGTAATTATTTTCTTAAATGTAGGTGCATTAAAATAAATTTCATTGCGAATCATTTTTAGTTTATCAGCAGGAGGCATATAAATTCCACCACCCAAAAATGATTTACCTGGCTCTATATGCAAGTAATAGCCTGCATTCATAGCATTACGACCTCCTTTTGCAATAAATCCTCCGATATTGGTCTTATATGGTGATTTATCATTAGAAAACCGCACATCACGATTGATGCGAAACATGCAGTCTTTCGGTGTAATACCAACTACAGAATCGTCAAAAGATTGTACACCGGTTATTAGTTCTTTAATAAAAGCCTCAACTGAAGATTTTGCTTCTTCATAGGATTTTTTATTCGCATGAAACCATTCGCGGTTATTATTCTCAGTTAATCCCTGTAAAAATTGAAATACATGTTTTGGTATCATGTGTAGAATATTAATTGTTTATAATTTATTTAGCCATGCTTTTATCATCCTATTCTTCCCCTGCATATCCTTACGAATTTCACAATTAGTAAAACCTTTTATTTCCAATAAAGTTTTTGTTTGCAATACAAAATTTTCGTTGATTTCGAAATACAAACTACCATTCGGTTTTAGTTTTTGCAAAGCAAAATCGGCAATGGCATTGTAAAATAATAAAGGATCGTCGTTGCTAACAAACAAAGCCAAATGGGGTTCATAATCCAACACATTGGGTTGCATCATCTCTTTTTCCGAATCGCATACATAAGGTGGATTACTTATAATTACATCTGTTTCGGGTAGTTCTTGCCATCTTTCTCTGTCTAAAATATCCAATTGCATAAAATTAATGCTTACTTCATTTTGTTTTGCATTTCTTTTAGCAACTTCCAATGCTTTTTCCGAAATATCCACTGCATTTACCCTGGCTTGAGGTAAATGTTTTTTTAAAGAAACCGGAATACATCCGCTACCAGTTCCTATATCAAGCAATGTAAATGCTTGCAGGTGACTCTTATAATCATCAATTATCCATTTTACCAATTCTTCGGTTTCCGGACGAGGAATCAATACATCGGGCGTAACATTGAACTCAAGGTCGTAAAAAAAAGTTTTCCCTAAAATATATTGTACCGGTTTGTAAACCTTTAAATCGTTGATTGCAAATTTGATTTTCAGCAATACCGACTCGTTTAAAGTTTTATCGCCACTTACTAACAATTGAGCAGAATTTAAAGCTATATATTCTTCCATTATCAGATTGATAAAGCTTTTTATCTCTCTTTCGTCATACAAACCTTGTAGTTCTTGTTTAAAAAACTCAATAATATCTTTTATTTTATTAGAAGGTATACGCATTTGTAAATATATTTGAACTGCAAAAGTCCGAAAAAAAATTATAACAAGATAAAAAAACATTGTAAGTTTGCAATATGAATGAACATTATACTTATATGCTACGGTGCCTTGAGTTGGCAAAAAAAGGATTTGGGAGTGTAGCACCCAACCCGATGGTTGGCTGTGTAATTGTTCATGATGGCATTATAATTGGTGAAGGCTTTCACCAAAAATATGGAGAAGCACATGCCGAAGTAAATGCCATTCATTCTGTAATAAATAAAGAGGTACTTCCTGAGTCTTCAGTTTACGTAAACCTTGAACCTTGTTCGCATTATGGGAAAACCCCTCCATGTGCAGATTTGCTGATAAAGCATCAGGTAAAAGAAGTAATCATTGCTAATACAGATCCGAATCCACTGGTTGCAGGCAAAGGTTTTGAAAAGCTAAAAAATGCAGGTATCAAAGCTACTACTGGTATTTTGGATGATGAAGCTAAAGCTCTGAATAAGCGTTTTTTTTGTTACTATACAAAAAAAAGACCTTATATTATACTGAAATGGGCAAAAACTTTAGATGGGTTTATGGATATTGACCGCTCACAAGAAGGAAATAATCTTAAATACTGGATTACAAACGACGAACTGAAAATATTGGTTCACAAGTGGCGAAGTGAAGAGCCTGCCATCATGGTGGGTACAAATACTGCTTTAAATGATAATCCTCAGTTAAATATCCGTTATTGGAAAGGGATTCAGCCTTTGCGATTGGTAATTGATGAAAAACTGAGTTTACCCAAAACCTTGCATTTATTCGATCAACAAAATCCAACGGTAATTTTTACAGCTAAAAAAGATGAAAGTAAGCACAACTTAACCTATCAATACATTAATTTTAATGATAATCCGCTCAGACAAATCCTCAATTATCTGTACGAAACAAAAATAACATCGGTAATAGTTGAGGGGGGCAAAGAATTACTACAATCTTTTATTGAACAGGGTCTGTGGGATGAAGCAAGAGTGCTAACTGGTAATAAATATTTTGTCAAAGGATTAATAGCTCCTGAAATAAAGGGCAAAATTATTTCTGATGAAGAAATTAATAAAGACAGATTGACCATTATCTACAAAAATGGATAACAAAAAACAGCTATTACCTTTTAATAGACTCAGCCATTCTAAATCAAATCAAACTTAAATTTATTCTAATTTTCAAAAACGATTCGTCTTAACTCGTTTACAAAATGTTGCTCAATAACCGAAAATTTATTATCCAGTTTAAGTAAAGTAACAACTTCTGTCATTAAAACGTCCTTTTCTTCATTGGTTTTAAAATATTTCCTAATATTCTTACTCATCAATTGAATACATTCTGTATCTGAACATTTTTCAAATAAATCATATATTTTTTTAAAGTTGTGATGAACCAGATGGGTTTTGATAAAATCGACTTCCTTATTATTGATAATTACATCACTGTTAGCCGTAAATAAAAGAAGAAATGTAATAAATTCGTCTTTTTCTAAATTATAATTTTCCATTTTTATTTCTTTTATCAGTTTGTAAATTTATAAATAGTATCAGATTTTAACTTATTCTAAATATCTCATTTAGTATCAGAATCATTTTATTGTATTTTTCACAAAGTTACATTATTATCCCGCAATATTATAAAAAAATAAGAAAAGAAATTTTGAGTTTAATGAATTACTGGTAATGAGTCTGTCAATAATTTTCAAATAAAAAATGCATCTTACAAAAATATTAATTATAATATGTATAAAAGAGTTTTCCTATTTCTTAGAGTACAAATCCAACCTAGTAATAAATACTTAAGAATCAAAAAACTTAGTGAATTTGTTTATAATTAATACATAAAAAAAGCCCTCATTTCTGAGAGCTTTTGCGGTCCGGACGGGACTCGAACCCGCGACCCCGTGCGTGACAGGCACGTATTCTAACCAACTGAACTACCGAACCAATTTTTCAGTGTTATTACCGTATTTGGTAGTGCAAAAGTAATACTTTTTTACAAACTACCAAACTTTTTTTTCTTTTATTGAGAAAAAACTTGAAATGAAGTTATAGTTTTATATCTTTTTATAATCATTTGTATATCAAAGAATTTTTAAAGCATATAAATCTTAAAAGAACTATCTTTAAATTTTTGCAAGAATTATTCTTCAATAATTACAATCTTTTCAATTTTATCGCCTTGACGAATAAGATCTACAACTTCTATACCTTCATATACTTTTCCAAAAACTGTATGGTTTCTATCTAAGTGCTGTGTGTTTTCGCGATTATGACAAATAAAGAATTGTGAACCGCCTGTATTTCTTCCTGCATGAGCCATTGATAATACTCCACGATCATGAAATTGATTGTTTCCTGATGTTTCACATTTAATTGTATATCCAGGTCCACCCATTCCATTTCCATTTGGACATCCACCTTGTATCATAAAATCAGGAATTACTCTGTGGAATTTTAAACCATCATAAAATCCTTCTTTTGAAAGTTTTGTAAAATTCTCTACAGTTCCTGGTGCATCTTCCTCAAAGAAGTTAACTTTCATAACACCTTTATTTGTATGTATTTCTGCTTTTTTCATATTATTTTAATTTTTAAAGTTTTTAATTATATTTCTATCTTCCGTCTTTTAACTACTTAATAAATCTGAACAATTTACTCCATCTTATTTTATTGAGGAAACTTTGGTCTTTATCTAATGATAGCCAAACAAAAGAAGCTTTTCCAACTATGTGATCTTCTGGTACAAATCCCCAATAACGTGAATCAGCTGAATTATGGCGATTATCACCTTGCATCCAATAGTAGTTCATTTTGAAAGTATAAGTTTTACTCTCTTTTCCATTGATAAAAATTTTATTGTCTTTAATATCTAAAGTATTACCTTCGTAAGTTGTGATAAGCCTTTTATATAAAGAAATATTAGACATATTAATATCAATTGTAACTCCAGCTTTTGGAATATAAATTGGACCATAGTTATCTAAACTGAAATGAAACGTTGAATCAAACGGAAATAAATCAGGATTCCAAGATCCTTTAGTCGAGATGATAGCTTTAACATCAACAACATTTGGTAGTTTTTTTAAATTGCTAACATTTTCACTCGTAAGAGGTAATATGTTCTGTTGAGACATATTGTAATATTTATTCATATTATCAACGTCTTCATTTGATATTCCTAAATTCCTAAATTGTTTTTGATAAATTGGTGTACCATTGGTAATTACTTCGTAACTAAATTGATAATCTTTAGGATTTTCTACTTTCTTTCCATTTACATAAACTTGTCTGTCAATAATTTGAATGCTATCACCCGAAATTCCAATGCACCGTTTAATAAAATTTTCGCGTTTATCAACAGGACGGGCAATAATATCTCCAAAACTTGCTTTATCATTCCAAACTCTTTCTCTACCAACTTCATTTACTAGAGAATAATAACTTTTATTGCTCTGATAAACCGTAGAAACTGTATCACCTTCAGGGTAATTAAAAACTACAACGTCATTATTTTTTATTTGGGTAAAACCTGGAAAACGATAATAGGGTAATTTAATCCATTCCAAATATGATTTTACACTTTGTGTTAATGGCAAGGTATGATGAGCAAATGGAAAAGCAATTGGTGTATTAGGAATTTTTGGACCATAACTTATTTTGCTAACAAACAAAAAATCGCCAACTAACAAAGATTTTTCCATTGATGATGTAGGAATAGTATAAGCTTCAATAAAAAATGTACGGATAATAGTAGCAGCAATTACTGCAAATATAATAGCATCAGCCCATTCGCGAGTTGCAGATTTCTTTATTACAGGCCATTTATCAGGATGTAAGTATTCATCTTTCTTGTTAAATCCAATATAAGGAAGATAAATAAATGGAAACAATACACTTACAGCTTGTTCGCCCAATCCAAACTTTTTAAAACATTTTACCAATTCCACTATCATCAACATAACTGTAAATACATTGATAAATGGAATGATGATAAAAATATACCACCACAAAGGTTTATTTATGATTTTTAACCAAATATAAAAATTATAAAAAGGGACTAAAACTGCCCATCCTGGAATTCCTGCTTTTTCAAATAATTTCCATAATCCTATAACAGTGAGTATGAAAAAAAGAACAGTCAAAATTGCGAAAATGCTCATATTTAATATTATTAATTAATTATTTGTAACTAATCAGTTTGATTTTTATCATTATCGTCATGTTTAAAAAAAATTGTAACTTATTTATATTTAACTTTTTGCTTGAACAAAAAGTTGCAAAAATTCAAGACTTAAAACAATTTACTGCAAAACTATGCCTTTAAAAATGCTACGCAATACTATAAATTGCGAAACAAACTGTTGTGCTTTTATTTCACTTTTCCTGTTCGCAATTTTGTATTGCTTACACAGACCAACGCTATTTTTAAAGACTTGTTTTGTAGCGTAAATTGTTTTAGGTCAATCCTTACTTCGTAGTAAGAAATAGTAATATTATGACTTGTAGTTGTATGAACAAGTGACTGGTTACTATTATTTATACTTTATAAACTGTTCAACTTTCAACTTTATGAACTGATTTTATATTGCAAAAGTCCTATAAAACGGTGATTGATAAAAATTTATTACTTTAAAAAATGTTAAAAGAGTATATCTTTCATTTCATAGATGCCTTTTTTTCCAACAACAAATTCAGCAGCCAAAATTGCCCCCATAGCAAGACCTAAACGATTTTTAGCGGTATGTTTTATTTCAATTATATCATTTTCTGACTGATATGTGATTATATGAGTACCTGGTACATTTGATTCTCTAATTGATTTTATTCCAAGCATCTCTGTATTTTCTGTCATCTCATTTTTCCATACTTCTTTTCGTTTCAAATTATTTATAATATCATTTGCTAACGTAATGGCTGTTCCACTTGGGGCATCCAATTTTTGTGTATGATGAATTTCTTCAATAAATACTTCATATTCAGGATGAGTATTCATTAATAGAGCCAATTTCTTATTAATTTCAAAAAATACATTAACGCCTAAGCTGAAATTGCTTGCATAAAATAAACATTGTTGTTTTTCTACACATAAATCTCTAATAGTATCTAATTGATCGTACCAGCCTGTTGTTCCAACAACAATAGGTACATTGGCTGCAAACGACTTGAGAATATTATCTAAAACTGTTGTAGGCGTGCTAAATTCAATGGCAACATCAGCTTGCAGGAAATCGTAGATATGCTCATTCCAATCATCAAATGAATCTATTTTCATTAATATTTCGTGATTGCGATCAAGGGCAATTTTTTCAATTTCTTTGCCCATTTTTCCATATCCAAGGAGTGCTATTTTCATATTATTTATTTTAAAATCGGAGTGTTAACTTTAATCCAGCGGAAGGTGGGCTTCCTGATCGTAAAAAATTATTATTTAACATAGGATCAATGCGTAATGACAAATCATTACCAACATCATACGTAAATAAATGTGCGTAAACACTTGCATCAATGATATTTAATAAATAAACTAAACCAGCAACAATATAGGTAAATTCGAGGTTTCGCTGATAATAGTTTTTGAGTTGTAAAATTGTATTGTCAGAATATAGCACATAGCTTGTGTTGAGGCTGGTTGAATCATTATTAATTCTTGCTATGTACTCATTTCTATAAGTATGGTATTTATCTGTATTAAAAATGAAAAAATAAGTTAATGTAGCTATTCCTGCATACAAAACTGGTACTTTCCAGTATTGACGGTTATATACTTGCCCCATACCTGGCAATATAGCTGAATATATAGATGCTTTACGAGGAGAGTGGGTTTTAACTTTAATACTATCAGTGTAATTCTGCGAAAAGGAAGTTTGAGGCATTGCAAAAACCGAAATAAATGCAAATAACAAAATAATAGAAATAAACTTCAGCTTCAATTTTGTAATCTTTAAAAATTGTATATGTAATTTTTTGTTTGTCAAATTATTGAGAAGTAATTATTATTGTAATAAATCGACAATTCTTTCAAAATCTTTATCAGATATGAAAGGAATAACGATATTTCCCCGACCTCTATTGTTTCTTTTTATTTCAATTTTAGAAGAAAAACGATTTGCAAGTTGTTTTTTTGCTGAATTGTGTGTTTCAGGTAAAGAATTTGATGCTTTTTTAGGTTTTTTTTCTTCAGGATTATTAATAGCTCTGACCATTTTTTCAACTTCTCTTACCGACAATCCTTTTTCAACAATTTGCTTAGTTATAAATAACTGTTGATTAATATCATTTAAAGTAACCAAAGCTCTAGCGTGTCCCATACTAATTTTATCATCATGTATATCTAATTGAACTTCGGCAGGTAGCTTCAGTAAACGAAGATAATTTGTAATGGTAGTTCGGTTTTTTCCGACTTTTTCGCTCATTTGCTCTTGAGTAAGTTTACACTCATCAATTAATGCCTGATAAGAAAGAGCAACTTCAATAGCATTTAAATTTTCGCGTTGAATGTTTTCAACCAACGCCATTTCGAGCATTTGAGAATCTGTAGCAATACGAATATATGCAGGAATTTCTTCTAATCCAGCTATTTTTGAAGCTCTTAGTCTTCTTTCACCCGAAATAAGCTGATATTTATCTTGTCCTATCTTTCTAACTGTTATAGGTTGAATAATTCCTTGGTGTTTGATTGAAGCAGATAGTTCATTTAAAGCTTGTTCTTCGAATTCAGTGCGTGGTTGAAACGGATTAGCTTCTATAGAATCAACAGGAATGCTGGCGATAGAACCAACAACAGTGCTGGCATTATCGTTTAAGTTAAAATCTTCATTTTCTGGAATAGCTAATAAGGCGCTAAGTCCTCTTCCAAGTGCTTGTTTTTTGACGTTCATATTAAGAATTTATTTTTTCTCCTGTTGTTTTATTTTTGTTACATCATTTTTTTGCAAAACTTCACGTGCAAGATTCAAATAGTTAACAGAACCAGAGCAGTTTGCATCGTGCATTATAATAGTTTCTCCAAAACTGGGAGCTTCTCCTAATTTTGTATTCCTATATATTAAAGTATCAAAAACCATGTGCTGAAAGTGAGCCCTTACGTCTTCAACTACTTGTTTTGCAAGTCTTAATCTTGAATCGTACATGGTTAGCAAAATTCCTTCAATTTCCAATGAAGCGTTAAGTCTGGTTTGTACAATTCTGATAGTATTCAATAGTTTGCCCAAACCTTCTAAAGCAAAGTATTCGCATTGTACAGGTACAATTACAGAATCAGATGCTGTAAGAGAATTAACAGTAACCAAACCTAATGAAGGCGAACAATCTATAATTATGTAATCATATTCGTCTTTTATTTTTGCAAGTACTTTCCGCATCATTTTTTCGCGGTTTGGTAAATTGATCATTTCAATTTCTGCACCAACTAAGTCAATGTGAGCAGGTATTAGGTCAAGATTTGGAGTTGAAGTTTTAAGTACAATATCATGAGGGTCAATATCATCAATAATACATTCGTAAATGCTAGTTTTTATGTTTTGCGGATCAAAACCAACACCTGAAGTAGCATTGGCTTGAGGATCAGCGTCTATTAATAATGTCTTTTTCTCAAGTATTGCTAAGCTAGCTCCGAGATTAATAGCTGTTGTAGTTTTTCCAACTCCACCTTTTTGGTTTGCAATAGAAATTACTTTTCCCATTTTTAGTCTGATAATAATGTATTTATGTATAAGCAGTACTTAATTTTCAATTTAAAATTAAGCATACAAAAGTAAGATTAATAATTAAAAGTAAGAATAAAAAGTTTATAACAAAAAAGCTGTCCAGATGAACAGCTTTATTATTAGCAAGTTAAATATGGTATTAATCTTTATTTGTATCTAAACTTTCAAAATCAATATCTGAGAATTCAGATTTATATGTTTCTTCTGGATCTTCAGCAGGTTTTTCACCTGTTTCAATAAAATGAGTAACTCCATTGAGCCCATTGATAAATTTTTCAAAATCTTCTTTGTAAAGAAAGATTTTATGTTTTTCGAAATAAAACCTACCTTGTTCATTATCAAATCGCTTTTTACTTTCAGTAATAGTTAGATATTGTTCGCCTGAACGCGTTTCTTTAACATCAAAAAAATAAGTTCTTTTGCCTGCTCTTACCGATTTTGAGAAAATTTCTTCTCTTTCTTTATTTTCAAACTCTTCCATTTTAGCTTTAGAATTTTATATAATTAACGTCGCAAATGTAGTAATAAATTTGAAATGCAAACTGTTTTTAATGTATTTGTTTTGTTTTTTTGTTTTTCCTTTTAGTTTAATAAAGTGGCTATTTGTATATCAACTTTGTAAATTGTTGCATTTTACCTTTCTTCCCAAATATTATCATTTCATCTTCTGAAATTTGTTCGCTTAATTTAGGGCGTATTAAAATATCGGAACGTTTCATTTTGTACAATGCTTCTTTTTTAAACTTACCATCGCTATCCATTGCTACCATTGCAACAATTGATTCTCTATTTGGATTGTAGTTTTTTAATTTACCATCGCCTTTATTTTCTAAATTTTTGGGATTATCATTGAAAATGAAAAACATTTTATCACCAAATACTGACATTGCATAAGATGAATATGTTCCTCCATCATCTATGGATTCTTGTACTTTAGGTATTTTTTTTGCCCAATCTATTTGTCCTTCTGGGCTAATATTTATTACTATTATATCGTTGTAATTGTAATGATATGAATAAGAAGTGCCGTATTGAGTTGTGTATGTATAAACTACAATATAAAATTGTTCACCAACTAACATTGCACCTCCATCATCTCGCAAAACTATTTCTCTAATATCATAATTAGCTAATTCAATATCTTTTCCTTTTGCATCTTTCTTTTCTACCCTTTTTGCTTCACGATCTGTCATATTCTGAGTGATAAAATCCAAACCAAATTCTTTAGAACTTTTAGTTAAAATTTCACCATTGTTTCCATTTACAACGAGGTAGTAGCTTCCATCTATACTAAATGTGCCTATTTTGGAATAAAAACCAGCACATACAATGTCGTTGCTATCAGTAATAGCAATTTGCATATCAGTTATAAATTTTCCTTGCAATTCAATAGGATATTCTTGATAGGTTTCTCCATTGTCTTTGTATGATATAAGCTGATATTTATAATTTGGTTTCCCTTTTCTTTTTGCTAAGGCTTTTTCTTTATAAACTATACCTAATATATAAGCATTGCCTTCATTGTCAATTCTATATCTTTCATCTTCAAATAATTCTTCCAAATATGGAAGCGTGCATTTTTTTTCCCAAAGCAAGTTTAGCTCATTATCTAAAACTATTAAAGCAATTTTTTCTTTCTCTTTTTTCTTGGCGGGCAAAAGATAATGAATCATTAATTTAGTTCTATCTTTTGAAATATTATATTGAAAATCGCCAAATGAACCACTGCCTTTTTGAGCATAATTTATTTCTGCAATTTTTCTTGCATCGTTATTAGGAAGTAATGTTTTTTTGTTTATTGTTTGCGCATAAAGCCAAATATTGTCGGTTTTTTTATTTTCGATAGAAGAAAATAAAAATAAAGTATTGTTTAAATGTACAATAAATTCATAATCTCTTTCTTCTCCACTTTTATCATTGATAATTAATTCTTCTGATTTTGTTTGGTTCATTTTGTTATCGAAATGCTCTATGAAACAATCCTGACCTGAACTAAATGCACCACCTCCTTCTGTTTTTAAAACATAAATACCTGTTTCATCGTAACCTAAAATACTTTCGAGGTTACTACTTCTTGCTTCTTTAATTTCTTCGCCAAAAATAATGTCAGCATTTTTTGATTTAGTTTGTGAAAATACATTGGAAGCAATTACCAATGTAAGGAAGATGTAAAAAGTAACTTTTTTCATAGGAGGTGAAATGAATTGATAATTAATAATTTTCTCCAAAATTAGAAAAAATACTTAAACAAGCAAGTGGAAGTTAAAAATTATCAGAAAATTTAGCTTTTTTCTGATAAACTTTTGAAAATTTTCTGTTCGATAGCTGTTGTAGAAAAACCGGGAACAAGGTCGATGGTTTTTACTTCTCCGCCTTTGGCTTTCAATATATCGTAGCCAACAATTTCTTCGGGTTTATAATCGCTACCTTTGATTAAAATATCGGGTTGTACAGTTTTTATTAAATTGTAAGGCGTTTCTTCATCAAAAAGCACTACAGCACTTATAAAATTTAAAGATGCCATTATCAAGGCTCTTGCATTTTCATCGTTAATAGGACGATGATTTCCTTTTAATTTACGAACAGAATTATCAGTATTAAGTCCTAATATCATTACATCACCTTCTGAAGCAGCCTTGGCAAGGTATTCAATGTGTCCGGCATGAAGAATATCAAAACAGCCATTTGTAAATACAATTTTCATTGATTTAAACCGCCAATAAGCTAAGCTTTTTTGCAAATTATCAGCGGTTAATATTTTGGACTGAATTGTTTCAAATTGCTTCATCTTTTTCCTTTTTTATTAGTGGTAAAACAGCCAATGCAATAAGGCCAAGTATAATGATTAATAATGTTTGTGAAGACCATGCTATCCAACCCATTGCATATCCTATTGTTTTTAAATTGGCGTCAAATATTACCAACGTTTGCGAAATTATTACTGGGTAAATGCCAATACCTCCTGGTACTATCATAATGCCGATAGAACCCATTATCAAGGCCGACAATACTACGTTTAGCCCCATTGACATGGTTTGGTCGAAACAGAAAAAAATCAACCAAGTCATCAAAAAATAATTCAACCATATAAAAAGCGAATGAAAAATGAAAACCAATGGTTTATCTACTTTGGAAAGAGATTTTAATCCTTCTACAAATCCCAATAGAATTACCATGATTTTCTGATAAATTTTGGACGCCTTAATTTTTTTCTTGAAAATGTAAAACAGTATTATAACAATTGCAATAGATATTAGAAATGCAATAAATAGAGCATTTGTTATGCTAAAACCACTGAATTTATCGGCAAATTTTATCCAGAAACTATCGTAAATATAATCTTTAAGATTGTGAAATTCGAGCATCAATGCAAGAATAAATAAACTAAAAAATATTATCATATCAATCGTTCTTTCGGTAATAACTGTTCCAAAAGATTTACTGACAGGGATTTTTTCGTATTTATGAAGGATGCCACAACGCATTACTTCTCCTAAACGAGGAAATGCCAAATTGGCAAAGTATCCAACCATTACAGCTGCAAAAGTTGTTTTTAACTTAGGTTCGTATCCCATTGGTTTGAGCAACATTTTCCAACGTATTGAACGGCTTAAATGGCTTAGAATACCAGGAATAATAGCAACAAAAACCCAAATATAATTAGCTGACCTGAATGAATTGCTAATATCTTGTTTCTCAATTGGTGTGAGTTTCCGTTGAAACCACCAGATAAAAAATACGCCCAATCCTATGAAAAAGGAAAATTTAAGTATGATGAGAATATTCTTTTTCAAAATTAAGCTTTGTTGTTTTGCGGAAAAATAATACTGGGTGTAAAATTTTTGGCTTCTTCAAAGTCCATAGTTGCATAGGAAACGATAATAATTAAGTCGCCTACAGCAACTTTGCGGGCAGCAGCTCCATTTATTCCAATAACACCCGAACTTCTAACACCTTTGATAACATAAGTATCAAAACGTTCTCCATTATTGATATTATAAATATGAACTCTTTCGTTTTCAATTAAATTGACGGCATCCATCAAATCTTCATCAATCGTAATACTACCGATATAGTTAATATTAGCTTCGGTAATGATTGCCCTATGTATTTTTGATTTTAAAACTTCTATTTGCATGATGCGGCAAAATTAATCTTTTTTAATTAA
>CAZUCB010000027.1:0-20937 GCA_964618755.1 uncultured Bacteroides sp.
TTTTTCTTCACTGTTATGATTGAGCTTTTAATGATTTTCAATAACTCTTCAGCATCTGATTTTATAGTTTCATATTCAATCTCTTTCAGATAGTTGGTTTCTTTTAATAATTCAATCCAATAGATACTCTCATCACATTCTTTTTGAGCAATACCCAATTTGTGTACAAAATCAGCTTTACTTTCAGCGTTTTGTGCTTCGCGAACCAAAGCACCAATAGCAGTTCCACTTCTTAATAATTGCTTGCTCAGTACAAATTCCTTGTTAGTTTCTTTCAGGTATTGATATAATTTAACAATCCTTATTGCAAAACGAAACGACTTAGAAAGTAAAATATTCTCTTTTTTATCATTCATAAATTATAAATCTTCATTCATAATTCATAATTCATAACTCATCATTATTTTTCGTATTTCGTCTTATACACCAGAGCATACAATTTCATTTGTTTCATCATAGCCACTAATCCATTGGAACGTGTAGGTGAAAGATGGTCTTTTAAACCTATATTATTGATAAACTCAAGATTGGCATCCAAAATATCCTGAGGTTTTTGTTGAGATAATACTCTAATTAACAAACTTGCTATACCTTTGGTAATAACAGCATCGCTATCGGCTTTGTAAATAATTATGCCATCAATATATTCAGCACTTAACCATACTCTTGATTGGCATCCTACTATTAAATTGTTTTCAACTTTATTTTTTTCGTCAATCATCGGACATTCTCTGCCCATTTCTATTACATAATTGTATTTGTCCATCCAGTCATCAAAGTTTTGAAACTCTTCAATAATCTGATTTTCTATTTCCTGTATTGTCATTTTTTAATTATTAATTCACTTCGTAAAAATAAACCGCTTTATCATTTTTCTCATCATTGATTTCACCGAAAAAATTCTCATCCATTTTCTGCTCAAATGTCTTTACATCTACATATTGTGCGGTTATCTTCACTTTGTTATCTTCATATACTTTTATCTTCACATAATTATATACAAATCCATCACCTTTAGGATTTTCAATCAATTTTGATTCGGAGGCAACTACAAAAGCCAATTTGTTTTTTACAGCCTCTTTTTCAAAGTATTCATAAACGCCTAAATTCATTCCACCAATTGCATCGGGTACTTTTTCCTTTTCTTCGTTATCGCTGATGAGTTTGCATTTTTTATAATAAACCACCATACGAACCTGCTTGCCTGCCTTTAATGAAGTCATTAACTCCTCGAAGTTTTTCAATTGCTTTTGAGCAAAAATGGAAGTCGAAATAAATAATATTGCGACTAAAAATAAAACTACTTTTTTCATATTCTTTTAATTTATAAACTTTAAAAACTAATTAAACATTTCTTTTACTTTATAAATAGCTTTTATCAAAACATCAATTTCTTCTTTGGTATTATAAAACGCAAAAGAAGCACGAATAGTTCCGGGAATTTCAAAAATATCCATCAACGGTTGCGCACAATGATGTCCTGTTCTTACCGCCACGCCAAATCGGTCGATGATAGTACCGGCATCATAAGGGTGGATATTATCCATTAAAAACGAAACAACAGCAGCCTTATGCTTTGCAGTTCCTATAATACGAATGCCTTTAATCTTTAACAATTCAGTGGTGGCATAGTCTAACAATTCATTTTCGTAAAGAGCAATATTTTCCATTCCGATGTTTTCAACATATTGCAATGCAGCTTCCAATCCCAACACATCACCTACGTTGGGTGTTCCTGCTTCAAATTTGTAGGGTAATTCGTTATAAGTTGTTTTCTCAAAAGTAACAGTTTGTATCATTTCGCCACCACCCTGATAAGGAGGTATGGCATTTAAGTATTTTTCTTTCCCATACAAAACACCAATTCCCATAGGTGCATATACTTTATGTCCCGAAAAACAATAAAAATCACAATCCAAATCCTGTACATCTACGCTGGAATGGGCAATTCCTTGTGCTCCATCTACCAGAACAGGAATATTGTGTTCGTGAGCTTTTTTGATAATTTCTTTAATAGGGTTGATAGTTCCCAACACATTTGAAACATGAGTAACGGCAATAATTTTGGTCTTTTCTGAAATTAAGTTTTCAAAAGCAATGATATCAAGTTCTCCATTTTCATGAAAAGGAATTACTTTTAATACCGCCTGTCTTTCCTCACAAATCATTTGCCATGGAACAATATTTGAATGATGTTCCATTGCTGAAATCATCACCTCATCATCTTTTCCGATAAATTTTTTACCAAATGAAGAAGCAACAAGATTAATGCTTTCGGTAGTTCCACGAGTGAAAATAATTTCGTGTGCATGCGGTGCATTGATAAATTTTCTGACTGTTTCTCTTGCATTTTCATAAGCCACAGTAGCTTGTTGACTCATATAATGTACACCACGATGGATGTTGCTGTTTCCTTCAGTATAATATTTTGAAACGGCATCTATGACACATTGAGGTTTTTGTGTAGTAGCACCATTATCGAAATAAACGAAAGGTTTACCGTACACTTGCTGTAGCAAGATGGGAAAATCTTGCCTTATTTTATTTATATTCAACATATTGAAATTAAAACTATTTTTTCTTAGTCGTTGTTTTTGTTGATTTAGTTGTTGCTGCTTTTTTACTTGTTGTCTTTTTGGCTACTTTCTTTTTTGTAGTTTTACCACCTTCTTCAGCTATTTTCAAACAATCGGCCAGTGTTAAATCTTTAGCTTCTTTATCTCCGGTTATTTTGTAATTATCTTTTCCAATTTTGATGTAAGCTCCATATCTTCCGCTTAGTACTTTTACATCTGTATTTTCAGGAAATTCTTTGATACTTTTTTCGGCAGATTTCTTTTTATTTCCTTTTATGTATTCAATAGCTTCGTCTAATGTTAAAGCCAATAAATCCTGAGCTCTAGGTACTGGGAAATTAGCTTTATTGTAGGTAATATAAGGACCAAATCGTCCAATATTTACAACAACTTCTGCTTTTTCATATTCCCCTAATGTTTTGGGGAAATGTTTTGAAATCTCAGCTTTAGCTGCATCGGTAATTCTTTTTGTTTTTATAATTTCGATGCATCTTTCTTCAGTAACTTCGTAAGGGTCGTCAGTCTTAGTTAAAGAATAAAACTTCCCATCGTGGCGGACATAAGGACCAAACCTGCCAACGGAAACCACCATTTCTAAACCTTCGAAAACACCTGTAGTTCTTGGAAGATTAAATAATTCAAGAGCTTGTTCTAGTGTAATGGTATCAAGGCTTTGTCCTTTTTTCAATCCAGCAAAAGTTGGTTTTTCTTCATCTTTAGCTTCTCCTATTTGTGCCATAGCACCAAAGCGTCCAATTCTGACATAAACATTTTTCTTTGTCTTAGGATCAACACCTAATAAGCGTTCGCCTTTTGCTCTTTCCGATTCTTTTAAGGTTTTTTCTACATTTTCGTGAAAAGGAACATAAAAAGTTTTAATCATTTCATTCCAAACCATTTGTCCTTCAGCAATTTCATCAAAGTCCTTTTCAACTTCAGCCGTAAAATTATAATCAAGTATGCTTTCAAAATGCTGTACTAAAAATCGGTTAACTACAGAACCAATGTCGGTAGGGAATAATTTATTTTTTTCAAACCCGGTTTTTTCGGTTTTTAGTTCTTCCTTAATTGCATTGTTTTTAAGTGTAATTAAATCATATTTCCTGATTTCACCATCTCTGTCTTCTTTAACAACATATTCTCTTTTTTGAATAGTAGAAATTGTTGGTGCATAAGTTGAAGGCCTTCCAATGCCCAAGTCTTCTAATTTTTTAACCAAACTTGCTTCAGTATATCTTGGTGGGTGTTGCGTAAAACTTTGGCAAGCATTGCATTCGTTTAATAATAATTTTTCACCTTTTTTAACTAGAGGTAATAATCCTTTTTGATTTTCCTCGTCCTCATCATCATTTGATTCAAGGTAAACTTTCAAAAATCCATCAAATTTTATAACTTCACCTTTTGCAACAAACTTTTCTTTTCTATTATCAATATCGATAGTAATATTTGTTTTTTCTAATAAAGCATCACTCATTTGCGATGCAATGGTGCGTTTCCAGATTAAATCATACAAACGCTTTTGCGAAGCATCGCCATTTACTGTTTGATTATTCATATAAGTAGGACGAATAGCTTCATGAGCTTCCTGAGCACCTTTTGTTTTGGTGGCATATTTGCGAATTTTCACGTAGTCATCTCCAAACGAACTTTCAATTTCTTTTTTCGCCATTGCAAGCGCCATATTCGAAAGGTTTACGGAGTCAGTTCTCATATATGTTATGAATCCTGATTCGTATAATTGTTGAGCCACCATCATGGTTTTAGCAACAGGAAATCCTAATTTTCTGCTTGCTTCTTGCTGAAGCGTTGAAGTTGTAAATGGAGGTGCTGGTGACTTTTTTGCTGGTTTTGTTTCTACATCAGCAATAGTAAATATAGATTTAATACAATCATTTAAGAACTTTACAGCATCATTTTTCTTCTCAAATCTTTGAGAAAGTTCTGCTGAAATTGTTGTATTCTTATCGGAATTCTTTACATCAAAAATGCCTATCACTTTGTAGAATGAAGTAGTTAAAAACCCTCTGATTTCATCTTCTCTTTCAACTATTAACCTAACTGCTACTGATTGAACCCGTCCTGCTGATAAAGCTGGTTTTACTTTTTTCCATAAAACTGGTGAAAGCTCATAGCCAACCAATCTATCCAAAACCCTGCGTGCTTGTTGAGCATTTACAAGGTGAAGATCTATAGAACGTGGATTTTCAACTGCTTCTAAAATAGCTGTTTTTGTAATTTCATGAAAAACTATACGTTTAACTTTATTATTTTTCAATCCTAAAGCTTCCATCAAATGCCACGAAATAGCCTCTCCCTCGCGATCTTCATCGGAGGCTAACCAAACTATTTCTGCTTCTTTAGCTAACTTTTTTAGCTCATTTACTATTTTTACCTTATCGGGAGATATTTCATATTGAGGTTGAAAATTATTCTCAATATCAATACTTATGGTCTTTTTAGATAAATCTCTAACATGACCGAAACTTGATTTTACAACAAAATCACTTCCTAAAAATTTCTCTATTGTCTTAGCTTTTGCAGGTGATTCAACTATTACAAGATTTTTCGACATAATTCTTCCTATTTATATATAATTGTATGAAAAACGGCACAAAATAAAACAATAAAAACTTAACAAAGCGAATTATTTTTCAAAATACTAATGAAAAAATTAAAATTTAGCTTTTTTAACTACCTTTGCACCACAAAAATCACAATATTTAATACATTGATATTAAATTATTTATACTATTATCTAAACAAATATATTTAATTTTTGTTTGGGTATTAAATTTTAATAAAAAAAATTGAAGTGGAACAAAAGAAAGTTTTTATTGAAACGTATGGTTGTCAGATGAATTTTTCTGATAGCGAAATTGTAGGTTCTGTCATGAAATCAATAGATTATGAGTTAACAACAGATATAAATCAAGCCAGTGTAATTTTTTTGAACACCTGCTCTATTCGCGATAATGCAGAACAAAGAGTGAATAGGCGTTTGAAAGAACTAAGATCCTTCAAAAAGAAAAATCCTAATTTAAAAATTGGATTATTGGGTTGTATGGCTGAACGCTTAAAAGAGCAAATATTTAACGAAGAAGCTGTAGATTTAATAGTTGGGCCAGATGCTTATCGTGATTTACCAAATTTACTTAATGCTGTTGATAGCGGACAAAAAGCTGCAAATGTTATACTTTCTGAAGAAGAAACTTATGCCGAAATAGAGCCAGTAAGGCTTGATAGCAATGGGATTTCTGCTTTTATTTCGATAATGAGAGGATGTGAAAATTTTTGCACATATTGTGTAGTACCTTATACCAGAGGAAAAGAACGCAGTAGAAATCCAGAAACTATAATTAATGAAGCGAAAGGTTTATTTGAAAAAGGCTATCGCGAGATTACTTTGTTGGGTCAAAATGTAAATTCTTACCAATGGGAAAGTGAAAATAGCATGAATTTCACAAAACTTTTAGAAAGTATTGCATTGATTAATCCATTACTAAGAGTTCGTTTTGCAACCTCTCATCCTAAAGATATTTCCGACGAATTATTACACACTATTGCAAAACACGAAAACATTTGTAAAGCCATTCATTTACCCGTCCAATCAGGAAGTAGTGCCGTTTTGAAACGAATGAATAGGAAATATACTCGTGAGTGGTATATGAACAGAATAGAAGCTATTAAAACCATCATACCAGATTGTGCCATCTCAACGGATATCATCACAGGATTTTGCGCAGAAACTGAAGAAAATCATAAAGATACACTTTCATTAATGAAATGGGTTGGCTTTGATTATGCCTTTATGTTTAAATATTCCGAAAGACCTGATACTGTAGCTGCAAAACGTTTAAAAGATGATATTCCAGAGGAAACAAAAAGTAAACGTTTAGAAGAAATTATTGAACTTCAAATGAATCTAGCATTGGAAAGCAATAAAAAAGATATTGGAAAAACTTCTAAGGTATTAATTGAAAGTATTTCTAAAAGATCAAAACTTAAGCTTTCTGGTAGAAATAGCCAAAACAAAGTTGTAGTTTTTCCAAAAGAAAATTTTGAAATAGGTGATTATGTTGAAATTATCATTACAAATTGTACATCTGCTACTCTGATTGGTGAATCTGCGAAACCCATTGTTTTTTAACATTTTACACACAAAAACTTAGACGACTATAATATTTTAATCTAAATTTGTAAAAATATTATTACTTTTGCCAACAAATGAAGTAAATTTTACTTTTTATTTAAATATAATCATTGAATAATGAAGCATATAAAAACAATAAACAAAAAAATTAGCTTAATCGTACTAACATCGATTATTATTGTATTTGCATCTTGTACTTCTCAAAAAAAATTAATTTATTTGCAGGAAAAGGCAAAAAGCATCAGTGGAACTAATGTTTATACGAATAAAAGTCCTGAATATCGCTTAAGGTCAAATGATATTTTATTTGTTAAGATTAATAGCTTAGATCCTGAGAATTCAGCTTTTTTTAATGGTGGTTCTGCAAGTGGTAATATGTATCAATTTCAAAATGAAATAGGAATTTATCTAAATAGCTATACTATCAGCGATTCTGGAAATATTAATTTCCCCATTTCCGGTAATATATATGTTAAAGATTTAACCATTATTGAAGCACAAAAAGAAGTACAAAAGAACATTGAGAAATACCTTAAAGATGCTACTGTAGTGGTTAAATTAGCAAATTATCGTGTAAGTGTTATCGGAGATGTTGAAAGACCAGGTGTTTATAGTTTCTATCAAGATAATGTAACTATTTTAGAAGCAATCGCAAAGGCTGGAGATTTAACTGCTTATGGCAATCGATATCGTGTAATGCTGATTCGAAAAACAGAAACTGGTGATAAAGTTAGCATGGTTGATTTAACAGATAGAAATTTGTTGAACAAACCAGAATACTTCATTTTGCCTAACGATATTATTTATGTAGAACCAAACAAGACAGCAAAATCTGTAGGTTTTGCTACTTTCCCTTGGTCGGTGGTGCTTTCAACTGTATCAACAATTGTTACTATTTATGCTCTTCTAAAAAAGTAACTTCTAAAAAAGAATAAAATATTCTCATCTAAAAAATTATAACGTGGAACAATATCAAGCAAACAACAATTTACCACAACAACAAGAACCAGAAGAAAAAGTGGATATTATGTCCATTGTTTTTAAAATACTGTCACATTGGCATTATTTTGCTATTTCAGTTGTTTTAACGCTCTTATTGGCATTTGTTTTCAACAAATATTCTGTGCCAATTTACGAAGTAAAATCAACAGTTTTAGTTAAAGATGAAAAAAAAGGCGGCGGAATGGGCGGTGGGGATTTATTGCAAGGACTAGATCTTTTTGGTTCACAAAAAAATGTTCAAAATGAGATTGGGATTTTACAATCTTATTCATTGACGAATAAAGCTATCAAACAACTTAATTTTTATGTTTCTTATTTTGCAGAAAGTAAATTTAAAACTGAAGAACTTTACAAAGAAAATCCTTTTGAGGTTGTTATAGATACTTCTTGTAATCAAATAGTTGGTGTTCAAATTTCTGTAAAAATTCTATCAAGTGAGAAATATGAAATCGAAATTCCAGAACAATCAGATGTTACTGTTTTTAATTATAAAGAAGAAAAAGCATTAGACGACAAAGTTGATCTTCATAAAGTTGTAAAAACTTTGTTTTTTGGAGAAACATATAAAGATGATAATTTGAATTTTAAAGTTTTACTAACTCCAAAATACAAGGATAAAGAAACCAATGGGAAAATTTTTCATTTCACTATTAACGATTTAACTCAAATTACATCGCAATTTAATAGTTCAAAAATTGAACCTATTAACAAAGAAGCTACTGTTTTGGCCATTATGGTTAAAAATAGGAGCAAGCAAAAAGCGATTGATTTTATCAATGCACTTACAGAAGCTTACATAAACAGTGATTTAGAAGAGAAAAACTTAATTGCAACTAACACTGTTGGTTTTATCGATGGACAGCTTTCTGGTATTACAGACTCATTGCATATCGTTGAAAATCAACTTCAAAACTTTAGAACTGCCAATAAAATAATGAACATAAGCGATGAGGCTAGAGTTGTTTCTGATAAAGTGGCTGATTTAGATAAAGAAAGAGCAATAGAATCTGTAAAATCAAGGTATTATAAGTATCTTACAGATTATTTTTCTAATAATAACACTATTAAAAGTGATATTATAGCTCCATCTACTATGGGGGTAGAAGATCGTTTGTTATCTAAATTGGTTGAAGAACTGGTAACGCTTTCATCAGAAAAAGAAAAATTAAAGGGCAGTTCAACTTCTATCAACCCAAATATTAAAATCATAGATTCAAAAATTGAAAATACCAAAAGATATTTAATTGAAAATGTCAAGAATATTGTTAATATGTCTAATATCAGCATAAAAGAACTTGACAAAAGGATTGCTACTGTTCAAAGTGAAGTTAATAAATTACCTGCAACTGAAAGAAATTTAATCAATATCGAAAGAAAATTCAAAATCAACGATCAAATTTATACTTTCTTACTACAAAAAAGAGCTGAATCAGCAATAGCAAAAGCCTCAAACGTAGCTGATAATAAAATTATTGACAAAGCAAGATCTGCCGAAAAAGTTTATCCAAAAACAACACTTAACTACATTATTGCATTTATCCTTGGTCTATTTATTCCTCTCATCTATTTATTTATTAAAGATTTTATGAATAATACCATCATTGAAAAAAGTGATATTGAAAAGATAAGTACATTCCCTATTATTGGGCACATTATTCATAGCGATAGAGAAAGTAATACTGTAGTTCAGGATTCGCCAAAGTCATCCATTGCAGAATCATTCCGTGCGGTAAGAACAAATTTGCAATTTATTGGAAAAGGCAAGGAAAAGCAAACATTTTTAGTAACTTCTACAATGGTAAGTGAAGGAAAAACATTTGTTTCAATTAACCTTGCTTCTATTTTTGCATTATATGGAAAGAGAACCTTACTTATGGGTTTCGATTTACGTAAACCAAAAATTTATCAGGATTTTGCTCTTACCAATACTGAAGGCATCAGTTCTTATTTGATTGGAAAAAGTAAATTGGAAGATATTATTCAAAAATCATTTATCCCCAACCTTGATATTATTATGGCAGGACCTATTCCTCCAAATCCTTCAGAATTAATTGCTTCTGAAAGAAATGATGAACTTTTTGCCAAGTTACAAGATATATATGATTATATTATTATTGATACACCTCCTGTAGGTTTAATTACCGATGCTTTTTTGTTGATGAAATATACAGACGCAAACGTTTATGTAACACGTCAGAACTATACAAATAAAAAAGTATTTAAATCAATCATATCTGATATTGAAAAGAGGAACGTTGGTAAATTCAATCTTCTTGTGAATGATGTTCGCCTTGATCGTGATTCAACCGGTTATGGATACGGTTCTGGATACGGATATGGATACGGATATGGATACGGATATGGATATGGATACGGATATGGATATTATTCTGATGATAATACTAAAATTAAGAAAAAATCATTTCTTAAGAAAATAAAAAAGTTTTAATAGCTCAGAAATTTAAGGAAAAATCTTATACTTCAGAAAAAGAGGTATAAGATTTTTTTTTACATCAAAATATGCAAAAGAAACACTTTACAATTCCAATTTTTATCCCTGAATTAGCATGCCCGTTCAGATGTATTTATTGTGACCAACATAAGATTTCAGGAATAAAAACCATCCCATCACCAAACGATGTTAAAGCCATTATAGAAAAAAATCTTTCTACAATTTCAAAAGATAATTCAGAGATAGAAATAGGTTTTTTCGGGGGTAGCTTCACAGGTATCCCGATTAATGAACAAAAAGCATATTTAAAAATTGCACAGCCTTATATTGAGCAAGGTATTGTTAATTCAATTCGTTTATCAACACGTCCTGATTACATTTCTAATGACATTTTAAATTTCTTGCAAAAATTTAATGTAAAAACCATTGAGTTAGGCGCACAATCATTAGATGATGAGGTTCTTCTATTGTCAAAAAGAGGACACACAGAAGCTGATGTTAAAAAAGCATCTCATTTAATTAAATCCAATGGATTTATGTTAGGCTTGCAAATGATGATTGGTTTACCTAGAGATACTCTCGAAAAAACAATAGCAACTGCAAATAAAATTGTTGAACTCAGAGCTGATAATACAAGAATATATCCATGTATAGTTATTAAAGACACTTACCTTGAAGAGCTATATATTAAAGGGAAATACAAAGCCTTAACTATTGACGAAAGCATTGATGCAATAAAAAATATTATTCCGATTTTTGAAAAAGCAAACGTTAATATTATCAGAATTGGTTTGCATCCTTCTAAAGATTTACAAGGAGCTGCTTTTGTGACTGGACCTTACCATGCTTCGTTACGAGAATTGGTTGAAACCAAACTTTGGGAAGATAAATTAAAGATGTATACTAAAAACCCTGAAAATCATCAAAATATAACAATTTTTGTTGCTAAAAGAATGTATAATTTTGCGATAGGTTACCATGCTGCCAACAGAAAAATACTTGAAAAAGAGTATAGGAAAGTCAAATTTTTAATTGATTATAGTCTAGAAGGGAGAGAGTTTTATGTACATAATTATTGATTACAGAATCCCTAATGAAGCAAAAAAGAAATTAGTTGAATATGGACAAGTAATTGAATTTAAAACTGAAGGAATTACTTATGAAGCAATCTCCTCTCATCCCGATATTTTCTGTTGTCAAACATCTGAAAATTTAATTGTTGCACCAAACACCCCTTCATACATAATTGATTTTTTCCAAACAAAAAAGATTGATTATACTATTGGTAAAAAGGAAGTTGGGAATAAATACCCTCAATCATCTCATTATAATGCTGTTGTTACAGATAGGTTTTTAATTCATAATTTGAAACAAACCGATGAAAAAATTAAAGAAAGTTGTTCTTTTAAAACCATATTATCTGTTAATCAAGGGTATACACGGTGCAATTTAATTTCTTTGGGAAAAAATAACTTTATTACTTCCGACAAAGGAATTTATAATCTACTCCAAACCCAACATGATATTAAAATAAAATATGTAAATCCAGAAAAGATTTTATTGCCGGATGTAAACAATGGTTTTTTTGGAGGTTGTTGTGGTATTTCAAGAGACAAGCTATTCATTATCGGAAATTTAGAATATTTAGCAGATGGTTTATCTATTAAAGAATTTGCAACTTCCTTTGGAATAAAAATTATTGAACTTTATGACGGACCGCTTTATGATGGAGGGGGTATTTTATTTATTGATGTCTGAATAATACGAAATCTTTTTAAACTGCCTCTCCTAACTATATTTTTTTGTACTTTTACAGTCGTTTTATTTCGTTAAAATTATATATTCTATGAAAAAATTATTATTGTTGTTTTACTCTTTTTTCTTTTTAATTAGCATATTAAAGGCTCAAAATACTATTCCTATTTCCGAAAAAGTTGAAAAAATATTTGGCAAAAAAACTGAAATTCAATTTAAGTTTACCATTACTTCAAAAGCTGAAATAAAAAAACTGACCAAGATTATTTCTATAGATAATGTAAATGGGAATGAAGTATTTGCATACTCAAACAAAAAAGATTTTGCCAATTTTTTGCAATTAAATTACGATTATCAAATTATAAATACCGAAGAAAATCGTACTGATATTAAAATGTTGGACAATATAAATTCCAAAGATGTTCAAGCTTGGGATTTTTACCCTACTTACTCTGCTTACGATAGTCTTATGACAAGATTTCAGACCAATTATCCTGATTTATGCAGAACAATTAGTATTAAAACTTTAGCAAGTCAACGAAAATTGCTTTTTGTAAAAATCTCCAAAAACCCTGATTCAAAAGAAAATGAACCTAAATTTCTATATACTTCATCCATGCATGGTGATGAACTAACTGGTTATATATTAATGCTTCGCCTTATTGATTATTTATTAAGTAATTATGGGACCAATGCACGCGTTACGAATATGCTAAATAACATGGAAATTTGGATCAATCCTTTAGCCAACCCTGATGGAGCTTATGCTGGCGGAAACAATACCATAACCGCTCCAACTCGTAATAATGGCAATGATGTTAATTTAAATAGAAATTATCCCGATCCACAAGATGGACAACATCCTGATGGTGAAGCATGGCAGCCAGAAACCATGGCTTTTATGGCATTGGCTGATAGTGTCCAATTTACGATGTCAGCTAATTTTCATGGAGGTGTTGAAGTAGCCAATTATCCTTGGGATACTTGGTCGCAATTACCAGCTGATAATAATTGGTGGAATTATGTTTGTAGAGAGTATGTTGATACAATTCATCTTTATAATCCCAACTATTTTACATACTTAAACAATGGAATTACAAATGGATATGCTTGGTATGAAGTAGCTGGAGGACGTCAAGATTATATGAATTATTTTAAACATTGTCGTGAAGTTACAATGGAGATAAGCAATATAAAAACACCTCCTGCATCAACATTGCCTAATTATTGGAATTATAATTATCGCTCATTACTAAATTATATGGAACAATGTATGTATGGTATCAAAGGCATTGTAACCGATAGCATTACTGGTGCTCCATTGAAAGCAAAAGTGTTTATACAAGGACATGATATTGATAGTTCGCATGTAAATTCTATGATGCCTTTAGGAAACTATTTTCGCCCTATTTATGCTGGAAACTATAATGTTACCTACTCTTCTTCTGGTTATTATTCAAAAACGGTAAATATTACTACTACAAACGAAGCTTCCTTTGTAAGAAATATTCAATTGGTTAAAACTGGCTCATCAATACAAAATTTAGAAAATAAAACAGAGTTTTCTCTGTTTCCAAATCCTACTCAAAATAGCTTTAAAATAATATCTATAAATCATTTTATTAAAAATTCAACTTTAATTATAACTGACATTAATGGAAAAGTTATATATAATTGTAATCTTCCAATAAATAATAAAGAAATAACTATTAACCTCGATGGGTTTTCTAAAGGAATTTACTTTGTAAAATTAATGAACGATAGAGAAATAAACGCTGTAAAGAAATTAATTTTAAACTAATTATTTTTTTATTTAAAATAATTCTAAATTATTTGCATAATTGTATAATAGTCATTAATTTTGCATTATTATCCATAAATGTGAAGTTATGTTTATTTCTTTTACAAAAACTATCTCAGTTGTTTTATAAATTTCATTATGACGTTAAATGATTTAAAACAAGGAGATTCGGGCTTTATTACAAAAGTAAAAGGAAGAGGTGCATTCCGTAACAGAATCACTGAAATGGGTTTTGTAAAAGGGAGAAAAGTAGAAGTAGTAAAATCAGCACCCTTAAAGGATCCCATTGAATATCAAATAATGGGTTATGCAATTTCTCTACGTCGTAGCGAAGCTTCATTAATTGAGGTTATTACAGAACAAGAAGCTGCATCAATTCATTCTTTACATTCCTATCAAGGGGTAACTGATGAGGACATCCTTAAAACTTCTGCAAGAGAAAAAGGTAAATTTATTGATATTGCATTGGTTGGTAATCCAAATTCAGGAAAAACCTCATTGTTTAATTTTGCATCTGATTCCAAAGAACATGTTGGCAATTATAGTGGCGTTACTATTGATGCCAAGCTTGCAAAGTTTCAATTGAATGATTATACATTTAATCTTACCGATTTACCAGGTACTTATTCTATTTCAGCCTATACTCCTGAAGAATTATATGTTCGAAAATTTATCTTTGACGAAAGCCCCGATGTTGTTATCAATGTAATAGATGCGTCTAATCTTGAACGCAATTTATTTCTTACAACCCAATTGATAGATATGGATATAAAGGTAGTAATTGCCTTAAACATGTTTGATGAATTGGAAAAAACAGGGAATCTTTTTGATTATAATCATTTAGGGAATATGATTGGAATCCCTATAATTCCTACAATTGGCTCAAAAGGAAAAGGCATCAACGAATTATTTGAAAAAGCAATTGAAGTATATGAAGATAAAGAGCCAACTGTGAGGCATATTCATATCAATTATGGTTCTAATGTTGAAGATGCAATTAAAAATATTCAGAATGAAATAAAAAAGAATAAATCGTTAACCGATAAAATTTCTTCTCGTTTTTTAGCAATAAAATTATTAGAAAAAGATGAATGGGCAACAGCTTCTATTATCAATTGGGATAACTATTTTGCTGTAAGTGATGTAATTGCGAAAGAAATTTCACGCTTGGAAATGTTATATGCCGAAGATTCAGAAACTTTGGTTTCTGATGCTCGATATGGCTTTATTGCAGGGGCTTTAAAAGAAACTTTCCATTACAAAAAGCATCCTTCTGATTTACCATCTATAACAAAAAGAATTGACAATATCCTTACACATAAAATTTGGGGCTATCCAATCTTTATTTTCTTTTTATGGATTATGTTTCAATCTACTTTTAAATTGGGTAAATATCCTGTATCGTGGATTGAGGATTTGGTTAGCTTTACTGCAAATCTTTTCCAAATATGGATACCCGAAGGAATGTTGAAAGATTTATTAATAAATGGCGTAATACATGGCGTTGGTGGTGTTATTGTTTTTTTACCTAATATTTTGATTTTGTTTTTGTTTATTTCAATAATGGAAGACACTGGTTATATGGCACGTGCTGCTTTTATTATGGATAAACTCATGCACAAAATTGGTTTGCATGGTAAATCGTTTATTCCTTTAATCATGGGTTTTGGCTGCAATGTGCCAGCAATTATGTCAACCAGAACATTGGAAAACAAAAGTGACAGAATATTAACTATTCTAATCAACCCATTTATGTCATGCAGTGCTCGTTTGCCAGTATATATATTAATTACGAGCGCTATATTTGCCGATTATGCTGGTACAGTATTATTTTCTGTTTATATGATTGGTATTTTACTTGCAATTATTGTTGCAATTATCTTTAGTAAATTTGTCTTTAAATCTAAAGATGTACCTTTTGTAATGGAGCTTCCTCCTTATCGAATACCAACGTTTAGGGCAACTTATAAACATGTTTGGCACAAAAGCGGTCAATATCTTAAGAAAATGGGAGGTGTGATTTTATTTGCATCTATTATTATTTGGGCTTTGGGTTATTTCCCTCGAAAATCGAGCAAGGAAATAATTTTTAATAAAAAAATTAAAGACACAGAACTCTCATATAACCAAAAAATTGCAGTAGCATTACCTCATGACACAGTTATTATTAACAAAGAAAAGATAAATTCTATTAAAAATATTCAGCTTGAGATGGAAGCTCATCGACATGAAAATTCCTATATCGGTAAAATTGGGCATTTCATCGAACCAGTAATGCGTCCTTTAGGTTTTGATTGGAAAATGAGTGTAAGTTTACTTGCAGGAACTGCTGCTAAAGAAATTGTAGTAAGTACAATGGGTGTTATTTATCAGGCTGATGATAATGCTGATGAGCATTCTTCCGCTTTAATCGATAAATTAAAAAATGAAACCTACAAATCAGGTAGTAAAAAAGATGATTATGTTTTTACTCCGTTGGCAGGTTTTTCATTTTTGATGTTCGTATTGATTTATTTCCCTTGTGTGGCCGTATTTGCAGCAGTAAAAAAAGAAGCTGGAGGAATAAAATGGGCTTTATTTCTTGCAGTTTATACAACCCTACTTGCTTGGGTAGTTTCGTTTTTAGTGTTCCAAATAGGAAGTATTTTCTTATAATATAAATAATTATGATTTTAGTAACTGGAGGAACAGGATTTGTAGGTGCTCATCTGTTATATGAATTACTGAAAAATGGTGAAAAACCTAAAGCCTTAAAACGAAAAAATAGCAGTTTGCAGCTTGCTGAAAAAATATTTTCTTACTATACGAATGATTATAAGCAATTATTTTCGCAAATAGAATGGATAACTGGTGATATTAACGATATTATTTCACTGGATGAAGCCATGCATGGGATTAACAAAATTTATCATTGTGCTGCTGTAGTTTCTTTTGAACCTAAAGACAAAAAAAACATGCTAAAAACCAATATTAACGGAACTGCCAATTTAGTTAATATTGCATTAAAATACAAAATAGATAAATTTTGTTACGTTAGTTCAATTGCAGCAATTGGAAGAACCGAAAATGAGGGTTTAATAACTGAAGAAACGGCATGGAAATCATCGGATCGCAATTCAAATTATGCAAAAACAAAATATGCTGCCGAAAAAGAAGTATGGAGAGGAGTAGAAGAAGGATTAAATGCAGTAATTGTTAATCCATCGGTGATTTTAGGCCCTGGAGATTGGAAACAGGGAAGTTCAAAGATTTTTGAAACGATGTGGAAAGGAACTAAGTTTTATACTAATGGTGTAAATGGATATATTGATGTAAGAGATGTTGCTAAAGCTATGGTAGAATTAATGAAAAGCTCAATTGTAAATCAAAGATTTATTCTCTCTTCTGAAAACTTAAGTTATCAAGAGCTTTTTACTAAGACCATGAAAGCTTTTGGGAAAAATCCACCAAATATTAAAGCAAATTTATGGATGTTAGAAATTGCTTGGCGGATTGAAAAACTAAAAAGTTTGATTTTCAATAGTAAACCATTAATCACAAAGGAAACAGTAAATACTTCACAAAACAAATATTTTTATTCTTCTGATAAAATAAAACAGCAATTAGATTTTAATTTTATTCCTATTGATCAAAGTATTATTGAAACTTGCTCGCTTTTCGAAAGAGAAAATTAAGCTTTATTAAAATAAATAATGGATTTCAAATTATGGTTTCTTTCGTGATAGAAACACGTTGCCAGTTCTGAATCTGCTAATCCCGGTCCATGATCTGTATTGAACAGCAAAGAAATAACTGCCTGTATCACAAGCTATGGTGCTATCTGATTTTGTGCCAAGCCAAGGTTTACTTATATCAACCGTTAAAAATACCAATTTATGAGCAGTATCATATATTTTTGCACTAAACTGATCTTTATCAATTAAACTAAGAGGATCTTCAATCTTCCAACTATCCTTAAATCCATCTCCATCAGGTGAAAACCAAGTGGGAATAATAACATTACTATCATTGTTAATAGCATCTTCGTCTTTATTGCAAGCATATATCACAAATGTAATAATGCTAATAAATAATATAGTTTTAAGCTTATTCATTTTGTATGGAAATTTGTGTTCAATTAAAAATCAAAATTAAACATTTTTATTACAAAAACTACTTTACTATAATAAAATTTATTTTTGTAATTTTATGCACTGAATAAAGTAATCCATAAAAATTATTATTTGCTTGCTAAACAGTGTATATTTATAGCAGCACATTTTACAATTTTATGAACTTTAAAACTTTATAATCATTACGTTATGTCGAAATTATATTTAGTACCTACACCTATTGGGAATTTAGAAGATATTACTCTACGTGCCATTAAAATATTAAAGGAAGTATCTGTTATTCTGGCTGAAGACACACGTAAAACAGGAATTTTATTAAAACATTTTGAAATTGAAACACGAATGTTTTCACATCACCAATTTAATGAACATAAAACATTAACTCAAATAATAAATCGTTTGCAAACAGGCGAAATTATGGCATTGGTAACCGATGCTGGTACTCCAGGTATATCAGATCCAGGTTTTTTATTGATTCGTGAATGTTTAAAGTTTAATATTAATATTGAATGTCTTCCAGGAGCCACAGCTTTTGTTCCTGCTATTGTAAATTCAGGATTACCATGTGATAGATTTTTGTTTGAAGGATTTTTGCCTGTAAAAAAAGGTCGTCAAACAAAGCTTAAAATTTTATCTGAAATAGATGTAACAATGATTTTTTATGAATCTCCTCACCGATTAGTAAAAACCTTAGAACAATTTATTGAATATTTTGGTTCAGAGCGACAAGCGAGTGTATCACGTGAACTGACCAAAATATACGAAGAAAATCAAAGAGGGACTTTAACTGAAATTTTGAATTATTACAAAGATAAAACTGTAAAAGGTGAAATAGTAATAATAGTAGAAGGGAAACAGTCATAAAACTATTTCCCTCCGTATACAAAATTATATTAAAATTTCAGGTTTATTTTATTAAAACTTGAATGTTATCCCAAGTTTACCACCAGAGACTGAATTTCCACCACCAATTTCTAAATTAACACCCCACTTTTGTGAAAAATAATACCTTCCACCAATTTGGGCACCTAATCCTAATCCAGAACTATTACTCCCGCCATAATTACTTGGAGAACTCATATTATAAAACCCTAAATTTAAACCAGCGTAAAAATCCCAAGGAGAAGGAATATTCATTACTCTATTAAAATGATAATTTCCATTCCCAATAATTCCAATTACACTGTGACTGTACTTTGCACCAACAAAACTTTCGCTATAAGAACGATAGGAAAGTTCTCCCCCCACTGATATATCAGGGTGAACACCATAGTCAAGACCAACATAAACAGGCATTCCCCAGCCAGAGAACCCAATTCCAGCATTTAGTTGAGTTTGACCTTTCGAAATAGGTTTTTGAGCAAACAAACTGATTGTTAATAGCAATAATACGACTGATGATATTGTTTTTTTCATGTTTTTTGAGTTTTGAAATTATTATAATAACAATTTAGTTGAGTAAGAGTTGAAAATTCTTTTTTTAATTGCTAAGTTCAACAAAATATTTATAAAAATATGGTATTGTTTCTATTCCTTTATAAAAGTTAAACAATGGATAATTTTCATTGGGTGAATGAATTGCATCTGACTCCAATCCAAATCCCATTAAAATAGATTTAGCACCTAATATTTTTTCAAATTCAGCAATTACTGGAATACTACCACCACTTCGAGTTGGAACAGGCTTTTTACCAAAAGTTTCTGTGTATGCTTTATCTGCAGCTTGATAGGCAGGCATAGTCATAGGAGATACATAAGCTTGTCCACCATGCAAAGCTGTAACTTTAACTTTTACATAATCAGGAGCAATATTTTCAAAGTGTTTTATAAATAAATTGCTTATTTTTTCATTGTCTTGGTTTGGCACCAATCGCATCGAAATTTTTGCAGTAGCTATAGAAGGAAGTACTGTTTTTGCTCCTTCTCCAATATAGCCACTCCATATACCATTAATATCTAAGGTTGGTCTTATACCTGTTCTTTCAGTTGTAGAATATCCTTTTTCTCCCCATTCACTTCTAATATCAAGTGCATTTTTGTAATTTTCAAGACTAAATGGAGCTTTTGCCATTTCAGATCTTTCTTCAATACTGATTTCCATTACATCATCATAAAAACCAGGAATACAAATATGGTTATTTTCATCATGTAAGCTTGCAATCATTTTTGCCAAAATATTAGCAGGATTAGCAACTGCACCACCAAAAATACCAGAATGCAAATCTCTGTTTGGTCCAGTAACTTCTACTTCCATATAGCTTAATCCTCTTAATCCTGTGGTGATAGATGGGATATCTTGTGCTATCATACCAGTATCAGAAACTAAAATAATATCTGCTTTCAACATTTCTTTATGCTTTTCGCAAAACTTAGGAAGATTAGGAGAACCTATTTCCTCTTCACCTTCAATCATAAACTTTACATTACAAGGCAATGTATTGGTTTTTACCATTAATTCAAATGCTTTGGCATGCATAAATGCCTGACCTTTATCGTCATCAGCACCACGTGCATATATTTTTCCATCAATTATCTGAGGATCAAAAGGTGGTGAATTCCACAATTCAATTGGGTCAACAGGCATTACATCATAATGCCCATAAACCAACACTGTAGGTAAATTCTTATCAATTATTTTTTCACCATAAACAACAGGGTTTCCTTCGGTAGAAATTATTTCTACTTTATCGGCACCTGCTTTAAGAATACTTTCTTTCCAATATTCAGCAGCTTTTAGCATATCTGGTTTATTTTCTGACAACGAACTAATAGAAGGAATTCGGATTAAACCAAATAATTCTTCTAAAAACCTTTCTTTGTTTTCACTAATGTATTGATTGATATAGTTCATAATGATTTAAGGGTTTTAAATTTATTTTGTGGTAAAAGTAAGAAATATTATCAAAATTTTTTACTTTTACAAAAAATATCAGGCAACTTTTTTATTGTTTTAATTGTCATACCTTAATGAATACTTTATTTTATCTATTAAACTTAAATATTATGTGTTTTCGAAAAATATCAATACTGCTAATTATTATTTTTACTAGTTTTTACGTTCAGGCTCAGTTAACAGTAACATCTGCCTC
>CAZUCB010000027.1:21037-23738 GCA_964618755.1 uncultured Bacteroides sp.
TAACATTTAAATATCCATTTAAACCAAGTTCTTCTCTTCCAATTTCTATTGTATCTATAAGTGGTACTGCTACTTTTGGAACCGATTATTCACTTTCTATAGGATATCCAACATCGAACACATTTTATATTCCAACTACTGCCGATTCTGTTCGCCTTATTATTACACCTATTTTTGATAATATCTTAGAAGGAACAGAAACCGTTACTATGGTTTTCCAAACAGCCTTCTGTGGAGATATGTATGATACTGTAACATTTAATATTCAAAATTATGATTCACTAATGGCAGTTGCTTATGGAGATACTACTTTATGTAATAACCAAACTCCAATTTCAGTAATTGCAAATGGAGGGGTACTTCCTTATCAATATTTATGGAGCAATGGTGCTGGAACTACAGCAAATCTTATACCTACATTTACAAGTGATACCATATTTAAAATTACAGTTAAAGATGCTTGTTTAAAAAATGCTACCGATTCAGTTAAAATTGTGCTTGATTGCGATTTTGCAAGAGCTGGTCCAGATGTAAAGATATGTATAGGTGGCTCAACAACACTTCACGCTTCTATAGATACTAACAATCATCATATTGTAGGCACTCCTATATATTCATGGAGTAATGGCGACAATACTCCTACAATTACAGTAAGTCCAACAACAACTACAACTTATATTGTTACAATTACGGATGTTTTTTCGGATAAAGATAGTGTTACTGTTGTTGTAAATCCATTGCCTATAGTAACTGCAACTTCAGATTTATCAACGATTTGTTCAAATGGTTCAACAACATTGCATGCATCTGGAGCACAAAACTATTTGTGGTCGGCAAATATTACTGATTTATCATTAAATGGTCAATACACATTGGAAAATCCAAATGTGTCGCCAAAATCATCAACCATATATACTTTAAAAGGTACTGATGTTGATTCTTGCTCAAACACTACTAATGTGGCTGTAAATGTGAGTCCTCAGCCAAATATACAAATTCTTGCCTCACCAAATCCAGTTTCTGTTTTTGAACCTATTGTTCATATTTACGATGCTTCTGGGGGAAACTATAGTTATCTATGGTTTTTGGGTGATGGATCAACCTCTACTCTAAGTAATTTTTATCATACTTACAGTGATAAGGATACTGGACGATATTTGATAAATGTTATTGCTACTAATGCTTTTGGATGTTTTGATTCCGCCAATTTAGTGGTGATTGTTCGTCCAGATGAAACTTTTTATGTACCCAATACTTTTACACCTAATAATGATGGTTTGAATGACATTTTTAAGGTTTATGGCATGGGTGTTGTAACTTTTGAAATGTATATCTACGATCGCTGGGGAAAAACAGTTTATAAATCAAAAGATATGAATGAAGGATGGGATGGAAGAATAGATAATGTAGCAGCACCCGATGGCGTTTATGCTTATACAATCCTTTATAAGGATATTATAGGGATAAAGCATTCAAAATCTGGTGCAATTACAATTATCAGATAAAATATCCATAATATGAACCATAAATAATCCCCAAGAAATAATGAAAAATATGCTTAGCGGTTTTGTTAAATCATAGTTTTCAACACATTGATAATATTTAAAACCAAAAAGGAGGCTCAAATTCAGTAAGCCTCCTTTTTTCTGAAAATAAGCTCTTGGATGTTTAAAATCAATCAATAGTAAAAATCATTGATACTTTCCTCAGTTTTTACAAATAAAATAATTAATTTTGAAGCCTTAAATGAAATTGTTGAATCAAACTTATAAAACAATAAAATAATAATCATAAAACATCATATTATGGCTAAAATAAAAGTAGCTATCAATGGTTTTGGTAGAATTGGCAGAATTACCTTTAGAGGTTTAATTCAAAAAGACAACATAGAAGTTGTAGCTTTAAACGATTTAACAGATGCAAAAACTTTGGGTCATTTGTTAAAATATGATTCTATTCATGGCAGATTTCCTGGTGAAGTTGCTGTAGATGGAGATATTCTTATTGTTAACGGACAGCGTATTAAAATTTATGCCGAAAGAGATCCTGTAAATTTGCCATGGAAAGAATTGGGTGTAGATGTTGTAATTGAATCTACAGGAGTATTCCGCAATAAAGAAAAAATGGGCAAACATATTACTGCCGGTGCAAAAAAAGTTATACTTACAGTTCCTGCTGATAATAAAGACGATGTGGATGCTACAGTTGTTTTAGGTGTTAATGATAGCATCTTGAAGCCGGAAATGCAATTTATTTCAAATGCATCCTGTACGACTAATTGCTTAGCCCCTGTAGCAAAAGTATTAAACGATAATTTTGGAATTGTACGTGGTTTAATGAATACGATTCACTCTTATACCAATGATCAAATAATTCTTGATTCGCCACATAGCGATTTAAGAAGAGCAAGAGCAGCTGCTATTTCAATTATTCCAACCAAAACAGGAGCTGCAAAAGCTGTAGGTTTAGTAATTCCTGAATTAGCAGGGAAATTAGATGGCTTTGCAATGAGAGTTCCTACTCCTGATGGATCTGTGGTAGATTTAACAGTTGAATTAACTAAGCATACTACTAAAGAAGAAATTAATGCAGTTATGAAAGCTGCTGCCGAAGGTCCGATGAAAGGCATACTTGAATATTGTATAGACCCTATTGTAAGTGTTGATATAATTGGAAATAAACATTCTTCAATTTTCGATTC
>CAZUCB010000028.1:0-11596 GCA_964618755.1 uncultured Bacteroides sp.
AAAAAAGTTACAATAGGTGATATAACCGTAAGAGATGGTTTTCAGCACGAAAGCAAATATATTCCGATGGAAGCCAAACTGTGGCTTGCAGAACAGCTAATACTGGCAGGTTTTAAGCATATTGAGGTTACCAATTTTGGCAATCCACAAGGAATGCCTCAATTTAAAGATGCTGATAATCTGATGAAAGCTATTCGCAACAGTAAAAAGATTGCTGATTTAATAAATACAGTTTCCCTTACTTGCGTAACCATTCGCGAAAAAGCTATTGAAAGGGCTATACAGGCAAGACAGGAAGGTTGGGGGCCTAATCGTATTTTGTTAATGGTATCTACAAGTGAATCTCATCACATTAAAAATTCCGGTTTATCGCTTAATGATTACTGGAAAATGGCTGAGAAATGGATTAAACATGCCCGTGATGCTGGTTTAAAAGTTAACGGAACCGTAAGTACCATTTGGGGTTGCCCAATTGAAGGACCAACCGAAATGAAAAAGGCAGTAGAATTTGCCAAACGTTGGTTCGATATTGGGGTAAGCGATGTGGAACATGCTGATCATGACGGCTCTGCTTCTCCAAATCGTGTGTATGATTATTATTCAATGTTATTGGATACTTTTCAAAAACCTGATAAACAGATTGTTCATTTCCATACTACCCGTGGATGGGGATTGGCAAATGTGCTGGCAGCTCTGCAAGCAGGTATGACTAATTTTGAGGCTACTATGGGTGGTATTGGCGGACAACCTGCTAATTTTGTGGATGGAGTACCTGTTTCTGGAACAGGTAAATATTATTATGCCGATCCTAATATTACGGGTTTGGTTTGTACCGAAGATTTGGTGGTAATGATGGATGAAATGGGTATTGATGTAGGTGTGGATATTGATAAAGTGCTGGAAATAGGTAAGATGGTCGAGCAAATTGTAGGTAGGACATTGCGTTCAGAATGTGTTAGGACTGGAAGGATACCTAAATCATTAACAGGTAGAGGATAGTAAAAAGTACTTATAAGTGCCATGAATACTTAACTTTTTTTAAAATTGATTTTAAAATACAAATATAAACATGAAAATTTTAGTTGTAAATCCGGGTTCAAATTCTACAAAAGTAGCTGTATATGAATATACTAAAAATATTTTTTTAACAAATATTATGCATAGTTTTGAAGAATTGTCAAAATTTGATAAAGTTATTGAACAATATAGTTTCAGAAAACAAAAAGTTCTGGATATTTTATCAGTAGAAGGTTTTAAACTTAGCGAGTTTGAAATTGTAATTTCTCGTGGTGGTTTGTTGAAACCAATGGAAAGTGGTATTTATCAGGTTAATGAATCAATGATAAAAGATATTAAAAACCCTATGGCTGAACATATTTCAAATATAGGTGGATATATTGCAAAAGAAATTGCGGATCTTATTGGTAATGGTGTTAAAGCTTATGTGGTTGATCCCAGTTGCGTGGATGAATTTGAAGATATTGCCCGATTATCTGGCTTGCCTGAACTTCCTCGTAAAAGTTTTCTACATACTTTAAATCAGAAAGCAGTTGCCAGACGATATGCCACTGAATATAACAGAAAATATGAAGATATTAATCTGATAGTTACGCACATGGGAAGTGGAATTACTGTGGGTGCTCATAGCAAGGGCAAAATTGTTGATGTAAACAATGGATTGGATGGTGATGGTCCATTTGCTGCAGAACGTGCCGGTACTATTCCTGCTGGTCAGTTGGTTGATTTATGTTTTTCAGGAAAATATACCAGAACAGATATAAGGAAATTATTGACAGGCTATGGTGGAATGCAGGCTTATCTTGGAACATGTGATGCTGTTGAAGTAGAAAAAATGATACAAAGTGGTGATAAAAATGCCGAACTGGTATATTCTGCTATGGCTTATCAAGTTGCACAAAGTATTGGTTCAATGGCAACTGTGTTAAAAGGTGAAGTTGAAGCCATTCTGTTAACCGGAGGTTTGGCTCATGGTAAAATTTTTACAGATATGATAATAGAAAGAGTGAACTTTATCAGTAAAGTTTTGATTTATCCAGGCGAAGATGAAGTACATGCATTGGCTATGAATGGATTAATGATACTGAAGAACGAAATAAAAGCTAAGGTGTATTAAGTTATACCTTTAAAAATTCTATATTTCTTTAAATTTAAAAACTTTTATTTATTCCTATATTTTTTGTAAAATTGCAGTCTTAAATTACAAAAATGAATATCTTAATTACCAGAGAATTAATTTTAAAATTTTTAAAATTCGGCATAGTTGGTGCTTCGGGTGTAATTATTGATTTTGGTTTTACTTACCTATTCAAGGAAATTTTTAAGATACAAAAATATCTGGCTAATGCTATTGGTTTTACTATAGCTGCAAGTTCCAATTATGTATTCAACAGAATCTGGACTTTCCACAGTCTTAATCCTGAAATTGGCTTAGAATACAGTAAATTTCTTTTTATTTCACTAATTGGACTTGGAGTTAACACAATAATATTGTGGACATTGGTAAGCAAATTCAATAAAAATTTCTATATGTCTAAGCTATTTGCAATTGCAGTAGTTACGGTTTGGAATTTTTTTGTAAACCTAATATTTACATTCAACTAAGTTCTTAGTTTGTTTCTTTTAAATCGCTTTGTAAGTATAAATAATGGATTCAATTTGTTTGAGCAAGTCTCTTTTAGGCTTTTTAGGAGAATATAAATACCCATCAAGCATTATTATACGATTGTTTTTCTCATCAACAAAAGTATAATTGATAAATGGACCTCCCATAAAATCCCCTTTTAATTTCCATAGTCCTCTAATTTCAATTGCGTATAAACCATTAAAATTGATTTCTTTTGACACAGGCGCAAACTCTTTTTCAGTTGTCATATAAGATCCATCAGTTGGGCCAGGTATGTATTGTTTTGTTAATGAGTCGCGTAAAGCGATAATGTTTTTAGGGTTTAATTGTTTTTTATCTGAATAAGGATAAAAGTATATCATTACTGCTTCGCTATATTCTTTTGATTCTTGACGTATCCATGCAAAATTTCTGGTTTTTTTAGCTACTTTAAAACCATTTGGGAAACTCATTGAAAAGTTAAAAATTCTTTTTACTTCTGCTTTTGTACCCACTTCTTCAATTGCCTTAAATGCTTGATTGATACGAACTCTTTCTGTTTCGTCAAAACAAGCCTTTATTATTTCTTTTTTCTCATTAAATAAGTGGAGAAAAGCATCTTTATTGGGAGCGTTTAAAATGAATACTGTTTGTGGTTTTGCTTTATAATCTTTCAATATTTCCATTTTCTCTTTGCAAGTATCATTTATATTAATCATTATTATGTTGCGGTGTGCCTGAAACATCTCTGCATCTTCAAATGCAGACAGCGAAATATAAGGCATCGTAAATAAAGGTTCTGGCTGGTTTAACCCATCTTGTTCCTGCATAAAAAATGCTTTTAATTCATTACCTACTGTACCCTCTACCAATAATTTATCAGCTACTATTAATATTTCGCAGGTTTTGCCTCCAGAAGATGGTTTTTCACCTAGCTTTTTATTACAAGATATAGATAATAAAGTTATTATAAAGCAAACTAAAATAATTTTGAAGTCGATTTTTAATGTGTTAGATTTCATTTTTTTCTTTTTTTAAATTAAACTTTTAAATAAATTTATATATATAACTTAATTAATTTGAAGAACGTATCGCTTCTACTGGATTTAATCGAGAAGCACTAAAAGCAGGAATAAATCCTGCAATTAAACCTATTACAAAAGAAACGCTAAGTCCTAAGAAAATATTTCCGAAGGTTAAACTTAATGTAAAATCAAAAGCATAAGTTACTATTAATGTGCCTATAAAAACGATTAATAAGCCTAATAAACCACCAATGAGTGAAAGGAAAACAGCTTCAAATAGAAATTGCAGCAATATAAAATAGTTTTTGGCACCTAAGGATTTTTGGATACCAATTATATTAGTTCTTTCTTTCACAGAAACAAACATGATGTTTGCAATTCCAAATCCACCAACTATTAATGAAAATGCACCAATTATCCAGCCAATGATGCTTATTGTGCTGAAAATCCCTTCAAAACCTTTGGTAATTAAACTCATTTCATTAATCGCAAAATTGTCTTCTGCTGAAGGTTTTAATCGTCTTACAGAACGCATAATACCTGTTAATTCATCCTTCAATTCTTGATTTCCTACATTGGGTTTTGCTTTTACAATAATGGTAGGGTCGTTGCTTTCATCTGAAATATCCATTACGTTACGTGCAAAATTTATTGGCAACATTACCTGATTATCACTACTTTGCCCAAATGTGTCATCTCCTTCTTTTTTAAAAACGCCCACTATATTAACTTTCCTGCCAAATATTGTAATTTCTTTTCCAAGAGGATAAGTATTCTCGAAAAGTTTTTCTGCAATATCACTTCCAATTATAGCAACTGCCCTTCCTCCAACAGATTCGTTGATGGAAAAATATCTTCCCTGATCAATATTTATTGAAATAACTTTGTCATAATCTTTTGAAACAGCTAATATACGTGTATTTGAGATGCTATTGTTTTTAAATTTAACAGTTTTTGAATTTCCTACTACAAATGTTGCTGCACTATAAGCCTCACTTCTTCTCTCTATTTCAGAGAGTTCGTTAATTTTCGCTACGGGTCGGCTAAGATATTTCCACCATGGGTAATCACCGCCAAATGCCCAAGGCCACTTTTGTACAAACAATACATTGTCACCCAATGAATCAATACTCGTTTTAATTTTATTTTCAAGCGAGTCAAACACTGTAAAAACAGATATTATAGAGAAAATTCCGATTGTAATGCCCAACAAAGTAAGCATGGTTCGTAATTTATTAACTATTATGGCCTGAAAAGCAAACAAATAGCTTTCTCTAAAGAGTTTGACAAATATCAACAATTTGTGTTCCATTTTTTAAAATTCAAATTTATCTATTTCAATAAGCTTTTATAAAACGGTAAAATTAGAAATATTATGAAAATAAATTGGTATTTAAGCTAATTTTTTAATAAAATTGCAAAATAATTATTGTTTTTTACTTCTCTGATTTTCAGTTTAAAAACTTCTATAACAAATGAAAAAAATTAAAAGCGCACTCATTTCAGTTTATTCAAAAGAAGGTATCGAACCTTTAATTAAAAAACTAAACGAATTAAATGTAAAAATATTTTCAACTGGTGGAACTTTTGATTATATAAAAAGTATTGGAGTCGAAGCTTTAACTGTTGAGTCAATTACTTCATATCCTTCAATTTTAGGAGGAAGAGTTAAAACATTACATCCTAAAATATTTGGAGGAATCTTAGGAAGACGTGATTTAGTATCGGATATAGAGCAATTATCTGAATATGAAATTCCAGAAATCGATCTAGTTATTGTTGATTTATACCCTTTTGAAAAAACAGCTGCATCTACCACAAATGAAGCAGAAATCATCGAAAAAATCGATATTGGAGGTATCTCTTTGATTCGAGCAGCAGCAAAAAATTTCAAGGATGTTGTGATTATTCCATCTTTAGATGAATACACGAATTTGCTATCGTTATTAAATGAAAAGCAAGGATATACTGATATTAGTGATCGTAAATTATTTGCTGCTAAAGCCTTTAATATTTCATCTCATTATGATACTCATATTTTTAATTATTTCAACATAGAAGCCCAGCTACCAGTTTTTAAACAGAGTATATTACAAAGTAATTCGTTACGATATGGAGAAAATCCACATCAACATGCAATTTATCATGGTAATATAGCCGATTACTTTCTTCAGCTTCATGGCAAAGAAATTTCATACAATAACATGCTTGATATAGATGCTGCAATTGCTTTAATTAGTGATTTTGAGGAAACCACTTTTGCTATTATCAAACATAACAATGCTTGTGGATTGGCAAGTCGTGAAAAACTCGTTGATGCATGGAAAGATGCTCTCGCAGCTGATCCTATTTCGGCTTTTGGTGGAATATTGATTTGTAATACTATTGTTGATGAAGAAACCGCTTTAGAAATCAACAAATTATTTTTTGAAATAATAATTGCACCTAAATACGAAAATAATGCCTTAGAAATACTAAAATCTAAGAAAAATAGAATAATTTTGCAAAATAAAGATTTTGTATTGAACAACAAGCAATTCAAAACGGTATTAAATGGAGTTATAGCCCAAGAACGTGATGCTTTGATTGAAAAACCAGATGATTTGAAAGCAGTAACTCATCTTTTACCTAATGATATGCAAATTTCAGATTTGTTATTTGCTAATATTCTTGTAAAACATACAAAATCAAATGCGATTGTTCTTGTAAAAGATAAGCAATTATTGGCAAGTGGAGTAGGTCAAACTTCAAGAGTGGATGCTCTAAAACAAGCAATTGCAAAGGCAAAAAGTTTTGGGTTTGAATTAGAAGGAGCTGTTATGGCTTCTGACGCATTTTTCCCTTTTGCAGATTCTGTTGAAATTGCTAATAATGAGGGAGTAAGTGCTGTTATACAACCAGGTGGATCGGTAAAAGATCAGGAAAGTATTGATTTTTGCAACCAACACCAAATGGCAATGGTATTTACTGGTAACAGGCATTTTAAACATTGATTAATAAATTATTGTAACTAATTTTCTGATTTTACGTAAGGTATATCGTTTAAATTAGAAATTAAAATTTAAAAATATGGGACTTTTTTCTTTTTTAACAAAAGAAATAGCAATTGACTTAGGAACAGCCAACACTATTATAATACACAACGACAAAGTGGTTGTGGACGAACCTTCTATTGTTGCAATTGACCGTACAACTGGTAAAATTATTGCTGTTGGCAAAAAAGCCATGCTCATGCATGGTAAAACACATGAAAACATTAAAACCATTAGACCTTTAAGAGATGGTGTTATTGCTGATTTTCAATCGGCAGAATACATGATAAGGGAAATGATTAAAATGATAAGTCCTAAAAAACCCTTGTTTCCTCCAGCATTAAAAATGGTTATCTGTATTCCTTCAGGGATTACCGAAGTGGAAGAAAGAGCCGTTAGAGATTCTGCAGAACAAGCTGGAGCCAAAGAAGTTAAGTTGATTCACGAACCAATGGCTGCTGCTATTGGTATTGGCATTGATGTACTTGAGCCCAATGGAAATATGGTTATTGATATTGGTGGAGGTACCAGCGAAATTGCCGTTATTGCTTTAGGTGGTATTGTGTGTAACAAATCTATTCGTATTGCTGGCGACGATTTTAACCAAGATATTGAAGAGTATTTACGCAAACAGCACAATGTGGTTATTGGCGAACGTACTGCTGAAAGAATTAAAATTGAAGTAGGATCGGCCATTCCTGAATTAGAAAATCCACCTGAAGACTTTGCAGTACAAGGACGTGATATGCTTACTGGAACTCCAAGAGAAGTGTATGTAAATTATACAGAAATTGCACATTGTTTAGATAAATCTATTTCAAAAATAGAAGCTGCCATTCTTAATGCATTAGAAATGACGCCTCCAGAGTTGTGTGCAGATATTTATTGTACTGGAATTTATTTAGCTGGAGGTGGTTCTATGCTTAGAGGCTTAGATAAACGTATTGCTCAAAAAACCAAGCTTATTGTTCATGTGGCTGAAGATCCATTAAGAGCTGTGGCACGTGGTACTGGCATTGCATTGAAAAACTTTGATAAATTTACATTTCTTATTAAGTAAATACATATAGTAATTGCATTGTATCATTCTTGATTGCATTTTTTAGCTTTAGCAGAAAATACTGGTAATTGATATGGTATGAGATGCTTCTTCCCTTAAGAGTTTATATAGTACAGAAGTAAGATTCTTAAATTTTAATTCCTAATTCGTATCTCCTAATTCGTATTTTATTAACTTTGCCAACAAGAATTGACCTATAATCAAAAATAAATGCGACAGCTTTTTGCGTTTCTGATAAAATATTATTTTTTCTTCTTATTTGCATTGCTAGAAATTATAGCTTTTGTTATGATTGCTAACAATACATATTACCAAGGTGCTCGAATGCTTAATACTGCCAATCAGTTAACAGGAGGTGTTTACCAATCTTACAATGATATATTCGATTACCTTTACCTTAAACAAAACAACAGAATCCTTGCCGAAGAAAATGCTAATCTTCGCGCCATGATTGAAAAGTCATATGTTAAATTTACCACCAGGGAAATAACTATTCACGATACTTTATACAAACAACAATACAAATATATCGATGCCAAAGTAATTAGTAATTCAATTGGTAAGAGAAACAATTATTTAATGTTGAACAAAGGTTATAACCAAGGGATTAGGAATAATATGGCAGTTGTGAGTTCAAATGGAATTGTAGGAATTGTAAATGGAGTTTCAGGAAATTTCAGTTCTGTTATGTCGTTGTTGCATTCCGAAACCAAAATCAGTGCTAAGTTAAAAAAGACAAATGCAGCAGGTTCTGTAACATGGGAGGGTGGAAGCTACAAAAAAGGTACGCTAACCGATATTCCTTCGCATATTCGCATGATGACAGGTGATACTGTTATTACCAGTGGATTTTCGCTTGATTTTCCTGAAGGAATTATGATTGGTACCATTGCAGAATACAGACTAAATCTAGGAGACAATTTTTATAAAATTAAAATAAATTATTCTACTGATTTCAATAAATTAGATTATGTGTACGTGGTGAAAAATATGTTTAAAGACGAACAGTTGAAACTAAAAGAATCTCAACATGAATAATATCTATTTCCTCAATATTTCCCGTTTCTTTTTGTTGATACTTTTGCAAGTCTTAGTATTTGATAATATGCAACTGAATGGATATATCAATCCTTATGTTTACGTCCTTTTTATTTTATTGCTTCCTTTCGAAACTCCTCAATGGTTGTTATTGATTTCTGCATTTTTGCTCGGGTTTGGTGTAGATTTGTTTTCCGATACAATGGGAATGCACACAGCCGCTTGTGTTTTTATGGCTTTTTGTCGTCCTGGAGTACTTAGATTGGTATTTTCTTCTAAAGACTACGAGGTCGGTATTACTCCCGGTATCAATGATTTAGGATTCAACTGGTTTATCAGATATTCTATAATATTGGTCCTTATTCATCATCTTTTGTTTTTTTATCTCGAAGTTTTTAATTTTCATGAGTTTTTTTACACATTAGGAAGAGTAATACTTAGTACTATAGCCACTTTACTGCTTATTATCATTGGTCAATATCTTTTTTATAAGAAGAAATAATTTTTTAATAAAACATAATATTTAGATATGAAAACAAAATCGATTCTTTTTACGATTGTAATTATCACAATGACTATGGCAATTGGATGTAAATCCTCACACAAAGAAAATATGGAACAAAAATTAATAGATTTTATCAAACAACACGATTCTCTAACAGTAAAATTAAGTAAAGAAGCTAATCTGGCAAGCTGGAATGCTGCAATTAGTGGTAAAGATGAAGATTATGCAAAATCAGAAGCTTTGTCAGTAAAACTTACCAACGTATATGCAAACCCAGCATCATTTGCTACATTAAAAGCTATCAAAGAATCAAATCAAATAAAAGATAAATTGCTAAGCCGACAATTGATAGTTCTTTACAATGCCTATTTAAGTGCTGCCGTTGATACTGCAAAATTAAATGCTGTAATAAAGTTACAAACAAATATTGAAAAGAAATTTTCAAATTTCAGAACCGAAATAAAAGGCAAAAAACTATCAGACAATCAAATTGAAGAAATCCTAAAAACATCAGTTAATTCCAATGAATTGAAAGAAACATGGATGACTCAGAAAAAAATTGGAGATTCAGTTCATAAAGATATCATTAAATTGGTAAAAATGCGAAATGAAATTGCAAAAGAACTTGGGTTTGACAACTACCATACCATGAGTTTGCAACTCAGTGAGCAAGATCCAAAAGAAATAGAAACCCTTTTTGATGAATTAGATAGCTTAACAAGGGGTACTTTTGCAGAGTTGAAAAATGAAATGGACGATTATTTTGCTAAAAGATATAAGATTAGCAAAACCGATTTAATGCCTTGGCATTATCAAAATCGTTTCTTTCAGGAAGCGCCTAAGTTGTATGCTGTTGATTTGGACAAATATTATGCAAAAACTAACTTAGAAAAACTAACTGCAGATTATTTCAATGGTATCGGATTACCTGTTGATGACTTATTAAAAAACAGTGATTTGTATGAAAAACATGGTAAAAACCAACATGCTTTTTGTACAGATATTGATAATGAAGGCGATGTAAGAGTTTTGTGTAATATAAAATCTAATCAACAATGGATGGGGACGATGTTGCATGAATATGGACATGCATCATTCGATAAATTTATTGATCGCGGTTTGCCTTATTCATTACGCGAACCTGCACATACTTTCACTACCGAAGCTATTGCAATGTTTTTTGGCAGACTATCAAGCAATCCAGAATGGTTAAAAACCATGATTGGCATTACCGATGCCGAAAAAATTAAAATAGCTGAAGATTGTTTTAAAACATTATGTCTCGAACAAATGGTTTTTAGTCGTTGGGCACAAGTAGTATATCGTTTCGAGAAAGCAATGTATGCCAATCCAGATCAGGATTTGAATAAACTCTGGTGGGATTTGGTTGGAAAATATCAAATGCTAAAGAAACCAACAGGCAGAAATGCTCCTGATTGGGCAACAAAAATACATATTGCAATCTATCCATGCTATTATCATAATTATTTATTAGGTGAATTGTTGGCTTCACAATTCACATATTATGTAACCGAAAAAGTAATAAAAGCGAGCGATTTGAAAGCACAGAGTTTTACGGCAAATCCCGAAATCGGCAAATATTTTACCGAAAAAGTGTTTATGCCAGGCAAAAGCTTATATTGGAATGATATGATAGAACAAGCCACAGGAGAAAAATTAACAGCAAAATATTATGCAAAACAATTTGTAACAAAATAATTTGCTTTTTAAATAAAAGCTTTGTTTAATCTTAAAATTAAATGTACGTTTGTAAAAGATAATAATCTAAAGTATGCTAAAATTTGGTAACGAAAATAAAAGAATATTCAATTTAATAGCCCTTGATTCTACGGTTATTTATGTTCTTTCCTTCTTGTTTGTTTATTTTGTATATCAGTTTGTTACTTCTTTTATAGCAGGACAATATTTTATTCGTGTAGTGCTTTTTTACAATGAAATTAAATGGTTAACACCTGACAATTCTAAATTCTGGTATTCCGATTCAGCACTTACTATTTTTGCCGCTGGACCATTGGTTTCTGTATTTATGGCTTTCGTTTTCATTATGTTATATCGTAAGTTTTCCAATACAGATAGCATAATTAAACTGTTTTTTCTTTGGGGTGCATTGCACTTTGTTAATCGTGTGATAGGATCTTTTGCTATTGGATCTATTTTTTTATTATATGGCTCTAATTTAATTGTTGATTGGTTGTATTTAGGTATGGAAATCAAAATATTAGTTGTAGCTATTGCAATTGTTTTATTACTTCTTGTTGGAAATTATTCTGTTTTTTCAATTTTAACTTCAGC
>CAZUCB010000028.1:11696-21043 GCA_964618755.1 uncultured Bacteroides sp.
GTAATTCTATCTATTATTCTTATAATTCTAACAATACTTATCACTATTGGAATTAGAAATATTAGACAAAGACGTCGGCGTGTTTATGAGATGGTAACAAAAAGTCTATCGGATGCAGAAATGATAGATGAATAATATAAATAGAAAAGAAGTGAAAGCTTAAGTGAAAAATAAGCTTTTATCTTTGAATTACTTAATAAAAATACTTTTTCTAACAGTTTCGCCTGGTTTAAGTCTTATTGTTCCTTCGCCAATACGATGAAGATAAGTGTCAGGATTTGTTGTTGTATCTATTAAAATACTATCGCTAATAGTAATATTAAAAATTGCTTCCAATGCAAAGGTATGTTCATATTTTCCAGATGCATCTGTAGTGCCATATATGTTTGTCTCGTTTTGATGAATCCAAACCTTTGCTTTAGGAACAACAACTGTAGTATCACCAAAAAGTTTGGCTACAATTTCAATTTTACAATCTGTATCATCACTACATGAAGTAATACCAAATATCAATGTCATTATGAAAAAGGAAATAAAAAGTAATTTTCTTGATTTTTTTTTCATCTTTTTACTTATATTTTATTAATATTGCGTTGTATTATAATTTTTAGCAAACCTACATATTTTTTTATTAATAATCACAAAATCATGAAAAAAATATTTTTAACAATTCTTATTACACCTTTCGTTTTCTTTAGTTTATATAATGTAAGTCAAGCTCAAAAATCCAAGCAATCATTGAATAAAATAGTGACGATTAGTACTGCGTTGGGTGATATTACAATAAAACTATATAACGAAACGCCATTGCACAGAGATAATTTTATTAAACTAGCAAAAGAGAAATATTTCGATAGTACATTGTTTCATAGGGTTATCAATCAATTTATGATACAAGGAGGAGATCCAGATTCTAAACATGCAGTTGATGGTAGTTTGTTGGGAAATGGTGGTCCTTCTTATACAATTCCTGCTGAATTTCGAAAAGGTATTTACCATAAAAAAGGGGCGTTGGCTGCTGCCCGCGAAGGAGATCAGGTAAACCCATCAAAAGCTTCATCGGGTTCGCAGTTTTACATTGTACAAGGTAAGGTTTACACAGTAGCAGAATTAAATATGTTTGCTCAACGAATGGGTAAAACATTTACACCTGAACAAATTAAAGCGTATTCTACAATAGGAGGAACACCTCATTTAGATGACAATTATACTGTTTTTGGGGAAGTAATCAAAGGGTTGGATGTAATAGATAAGATTGCTTCAGTTGCAACGGATAAAAATAATCGTCCATTGAAAAATATTATTATATCAGTAAAAATTGTTAAAGAATAAACTTACAACCATAAATTGTTTTTAGTGGTCAAAGATTACAAGAAATATAAAGAATATTCTGTAATTTTGCATTCAATAAAATAATTAATATAAAAAATAGTGAAGGAAAAAATTTCCATTTTAAAAGATGAAATACTTGCTTTTATTCCTAAAAATCAAGATCAACTGGAACAATTCCGCATACAATTTTTAGGTAAAAAAGGCAAAATTCAAGACTTATTTGCCGATTTTAAGGATGTAGCTCCAGATCTACGTAAAGAAATGGGAGTATTGCTCAACGATTTAAAAAACAATGCTCAGAAAAAGCTGGATGAATTTAAGGATAATTTTCTTCCTTCAACTGAAAAGAAACTATCAACGGATCTTAGTATGCCAGCTAATTTTTTAGAATTAGGATCTCGCCACCCTCTTTCTGTTATGAGAAATGAAATCATAAATATTTTTTCAAGAATTGGTTTTATTGTAAGCGAGGGCCCTGAAATTGAGGATGATTGGCATAATTTCTCAGCTTTGAATTTTCCACCCGAACATCCTGCTCGTGATATGCAAGATACATTTTTTATTGAAAAATCATCTGAAAATGGTGATATTGCATTACGAACTCATACTTCTTCTGTACAGGTTCGTATAATGGAAAACAACAAACCACCTATAAGAGCGATTTTTCCTGGCAGAGTTTTTCGAAATGAAGCTATTTCTGCTAGAGCACATTGCATCTTTCATCAGGTTGAAGGACTTTATATTGATAAAAACGTTTCTTTTGCCGACTTAAAACAAACATTATTATATTTTGCTAAAGAAATGTTTGGCGAGAATACCAGTATCAGATTGCGTCCATCTTATTTTCCTTTTACTGAACCTTCAGCCGAAATGGACATATCTTGCAGTATTTGTGGTGGAAAAGGGTGTAATATTTGCAAATATACAGGATGGGTCGAAATTTTGGGTTGTGGTATGGTAGATCCCAATGTATTGGATAATTGCGGTATAAATAGTTCTGAATATACAGGGTTTGCTTTTGGAATGGGAATTGAACGTATTACTATGTTGCGTTACGGAATCAAAGATTTACGTTTATTCTTTGAAAACGATGTTCGCTTTTTAAAACAGTTTGAAGGAGTGTTATAGTTATAAATTCTTTATTTAATTGTATTAAATTTAATAAGGTATAGTATTTATAAAAAATGCTATTGCTTTTAAACAATTAATGTTTTAAAATTAATTGAAAGGAATTTGTTTACATAGTACATATTTTAAAAAATCGAGAAAAGGAAAATATATTTGACATAAAGAAAAACTTTTATTTAAAATTCGTGTTTTAGTAAACAAATTCGCTTATTCTATTGTTATTTTCCTTAAACTAAAGATAAGTTTTTGAGAAAAATGACTAAAATATTATTTTTTTAATACATTTTGATAAAATTTTGCCTATATTTGCAAATGTTAAATTTTCGTTAGTCGTTTCTAGTAGTGTTTATATAAAAATAAATAAATCATCAAATAATAAATCATTATGAAAAAATTAATAGTACTTTTTGTTATAGCTTTTCTTAGCTTGCCTTACCTTGCTTCAAGTCAGGAAGTTGGAGGGAAAAAACTTCTTGACAATTGGTCAATCAATGTAAATGGAGGTGCAAGTTTGTTCTGGGGGGATATTAGACAATATAAATTTTACCCTGTAACAAACTATACAAATGAATGGAATGCTGCTTTTGGTTTCATCCTTACCAAAAAGCTTAGCTCAGTTTTTGAATTAAGAGGTCAATTTATCAAAGGAAATTTATCTGGAACCAGAAGACCTTCAAAATACTATTTCAAAGCTCAGTTTAACGAATACAATATGAACGTCACTATGAATTTTAGTAGATTGTTTTTAGGTGACGATCCATGTAGAAGACTAAATTTTTATGGTATGGCTGGTTTAGGTTTTGTTGATTTTAGATCGGTTAAAAGGCAATTAGGTACTGATAATTATCTTGCAAGTCGTGGTTATTCTGCTAATGGTACTGTTGAAGAAAAAATGCAAACCGAATCTGTTGCTACTTTAGGGTTTGGTGCAAAATACAAACTTGATTCAAGATTTGAAATTAATCTCGAAAATATCTGGACGGTTGCCAATTCGGATTTAATAGATGCAGCAAAAGGAGGATTTAAATATGATATTTTATCATATACTTCTTTAGGCTTAACTTACAAATTTAATTTTAGAAATAATCCTTCTGTATTTGCGGATTGTGGAGATCTTGTAAATTCAAGAACAAAAAAAGGATCACTTGGAAATGCAGGTTATTATAATGACGATGCTACTAAAGCAGAAAAAGATACTCTGAATGCTAAGTTGAAGAGATTAGAAGATAAACTTAACAATCAAGATTCAAAAATTAAAGATCAAGATACAAAAATTAAAGATCTTGAAAATAAAATTAGCACGACTCCTTTACCTGTATCTCCAGTAACTCCAGCTGAAATTAACATTGAAGAATTAAAAAGAAGTATTTACAATTCAATTTTAGACACTTTAAAGAGAAATCCAACAACTACAATTGTTAACTCTGGCTATATGCAATTTTCTATCTTTTTTGATGTTAATGCTTATAATATTAAAAATGATCAATTAACTAAAATTGCTTCAATAGCTGAGTATATGAAAACCGATAAGGAATTAAAGCTTAAAATTGTTGGAAATGCAGATCAAACAGGATCTATAGAATACAATAATTACCTTAGTAAAAAACGTGCAGAACAAGTTTATAGTACGTTAATTAATAAATATGGAATAGATAAAGCTAGACTTTCTTTCGAAGGAAAAGGGAAAGCTGATATTTTCTCAAAAGAATATAAATTAATTAATAGAAGGGTTGATTTTATAAGAGAATAATCAGTTTTTAAACAAAAAAGAGCCGTATTATTAATGATACGGCTCTTTTTTTATATAATTTGATTGTAGTATCAGAATTTAATTTTATACCAAAAAGTATTTTCTTTTGCTTGTAATTTTAATAAATTATTAATCTGGTTTGCCAGATAAATATAAATTTGAAGTTGTTGTTTTTTTAACCAGTTGATGGCATCTTCATCTCCTCTGCAAGCCAATGAAAATTGAAAAAGCACATCGTTTTTTGAATTAATCAACCATTGAACAGCATTAGGTTCGTTGTCTATTGCATTACTCAAAATAGCAAGTTTTGGAAACCCATTATTGAGTAACCACTGTAGGGCATCTTCATCACCTCTAATTGCATTTGACAAGGCTGCTAGTTCTGGGTAACCATTAGTTAAAAGCCATTTAAAGAAATCTTTATGTCCACCAACAGCTTTGCCAAAAGCCAATAATATTTTTATATCATATTCTTCCATAATAAATTTTAAGTTTTAATACGAATGTAAAAATTGAATTAGAAAAAGAATTTATAAATCCATTCAATAATTAAAAATTTAGTCATAAACTTTTGTTGCAACTCCAATAGCATTCACTTTTGCGGCAATCTCTTCTAGTTTCTTTCTTTCAATTTTTTCTAAATTATCAGCAGGAGTTGCTCGATCAATTGGATATATCATAACATATTCTGGCTTAATTTCTGCAATATGCTTCAGCCAAATGCTAACCTCATCATCTGTTGAATTATCAATAGTATCTTCTTTATATTTTCCTTTCAGAAACAGGGTTTGTATAATCAATTTCCCATTAAACTTTTTAAGATTTTCAACAATTTGAAGAATATTGATATTTTCCGAACCTCTGTTAATTAAATGATACATTTTATCAGTCCCTGCATCTAACTTTAAAATATTATTATCTAATTTTTTAAGTGCATCAAAAATAATTTCATTATTTAATAAGCCAGCATTGGAAAGCACTGTTGTTTTTGCAGAAGGGAAATAGAGATTTCTTAATTCAACAACATCTTCAACAATTCCTGCAAATTCTGGATGCAAACAAGGTTCTCCATTCCCTGCAAATGTAATGGAATCCAATGTTTTATCTGAATTTTTCATTTGTATCAATCTTGCTGTAAGTGCATCTTTTACTTCATTTCTTGCAGGAAGTTTAGTTTCGTTAGGAATGATGTTCTTATTCCAACCACATTCACAATAAATACAATTGTAATTACATATCTTTTGATATGTAGGCAAAAGATTTATTCCTAGCGAAACGCCTAATCTTCTGCTTTTTACAGGTCCAAAAATAATTTCATTAAATAAAAATCCACTCATATTTTACAAGTTCTAATAATTGTGCAAATATCAACATTTAACGTTAAACGACAAAAGAAAGTATAAAAACGTATTTTCTAATCAAAATTTCATTAATTTTGATTTTTGAAAAAAACAATGATTTCACTCAACGAAATAAAAAAACCTATAAGCGAAAATATTGATATTTTTGAAAAGAAATTCAAAGTGTCAATGCAAAGCTCTGTACCATTGCTTGATATAATTACACGTTATATTATTAAACGCAAAGGTAAGCAGATAAGGCCTATGTTTGTTTTTTTATCGGCTAAAATTTGCGGAGAAATTAATGAAAGTAGCTATAGAGCTGCTTCTCTTATCGAGTTACTACATACTGCTACATTGGTACACGATGATGTTGTTGATGACTCAAATGAACGCAGAGGTTTTTTTTCTATCAATGCACTTTGGAAAAATAAAATTGCTGTTTTGGTCGGTGATTTTTTATTGTCAAAAGGCTTATTGTTAGCTGTTGACAACAATGATTTTCAGTTTTTAAAAATTGTTTCCAATGCTGTTAAAGAAATGAGCGAAGGTGAATTATTACAAATTGAAAAAGCTCGCCATCTTGATATAAAAGAAGATATTTATTACGAAATTATCCGAAAAAAAACGGCTTCGCTTATAGCCTCTTGTTGTGCTTGTGGAGCTGCTTCTACTACTAACAATGAAGATATTGTAAACAAAATGCACTTATTTGGACAAAATGTAGGTATCGCTTTTCAAATTAAAGATGACCTATTTGACTACGAAAAGAGTAGAGAAACTGGCAAGCCTAATGGGATAGATATTAAAGAACAAAAAATGACATTACCTCTTATTTACATGTTAAATAATGTTGGTTTTATAGAGAAGAAAAATGCGATTAATATTGTAAAAAATCATCATAATAAACCGGAGAAAGTAGCTGAGCTTATTGAAAAAGTAAATAATAGCGGTGGAATTGAATATGCAAGAAACAAAATGTTAGAATATAAAGATAAAGCCTTGCTTTTACTTTCTGAAATGCCCGATTGTGAAGCAAAATCTGCGATGAAGCAACTTGTATTATTTACTATTGAAAGGAATAAATAAATTTAGAAGAAATGAAATATATACTAATTTGTATTTTTATTACAATTTGTTCCTTGGGTTTTTCGCAAGAACAAAAAACAGATTTTTGGGAAAATGGTCAAAAAGTTAGAGAAGGAATTCTAAAAGACTCTTTAAGAGAGGGAAAATGGACATGGTGGTATAAAAATGGAAAATTGTGGAAGGAAGGAAATTACATAAGAGGTATAAAAACAGGTAAATGGGTTGCTTTTTTTGATGATAGCACTAAGCAAAGTGAAGAATATTTTGAAAATGGAACCAATATGTTTTGGTATGCAAACGGGCAGAAAAAAAATGAAATAAAAGTAGTTAATGGCAAATTTGATGGAAAATGGACTGCATGGTATGAAAATGGAAATCTACAAGAAGAACTTATTTATAAAAAGGGATTAAAACAGGGAAAAACAACAACTTATCATAAGAGTTCTCAAAAAAGTTTTGAAGGATTTTATATTGACGACAAATTGAATTGTTATGGAGTTTGGTGGTACGATTCAACAGGAACAAAAGAAATGGAAGGTAGGTTGAAGGATGATTTGCAAGATAGTATATGGATTTTTTATCTTAATAATGGGAAGATTGGAAGTAAAGGTAATTTCATTGAAGGACAGCAAGATGGACTCTGGGTTTTTTATTATGAAACTGGTGAGAAATGGAAAGAAGGAAAATTTGAGAAAGGTAAAAAAACTGGAAATTGGATTGTTTGGTATGAAAGTGGTAAAAAATTTCATGAAGGATCTTTTGTGGAAGGGAAAGAAGAAGGAAATTGGGAACAATGGTATTCAGATGGTAAAATAGATTATTCAGGTGATTTTAAGAATGGAAAAATGGATGGGAAATGGGAAGGTTGGTACCAAAATGGCAAAAAGAAATATGAAACAAATTATTCTGAAAATTTAAAAAACGGGACAGATTATTTTTGGTATGAAAACGGAGAAAAAAAGAGTGATGGGTCTTATAAAAAAGGCAAAATAGATGGAAAATGGACAGAATGGAGCGAAAAAGGAATAGTATTATCTCAAGGCAGTTATAAAGAAAATCAAAAAGAAGGATCTTGGGTTTTTTACGACAAATACGGAGTTAAGTATAAAGAAGAAGGATTTACAAATGGACGTCTTAATGGTAAATGGGTAGAATACTATCAAAATGGTAAAAAGTCAGGTGAAGGCTCTTATAATCTTCAACTTAAAGATGGAATTTGGCAATATTGGGATACAAAAGGTGATCTAATTTATAAAGTATCTTACATCAAAGGTAGAAAAATGAAAGAAGAAAAATTATTAGAAGACAAAAAAAAGAAGCAAGATGGCAGTCCAATTTTTAGGGAATAGAAATAATTTGAAAAACCAAATGTGTTATAAAATACTTTTCCATTAAAAGGAAAGACTATTTATAGAAACATTTCCAATAATTAAATTTTAAAAATAAATACATATCAATATGAAATCAGAACACAAACTTTTTAAAGGAAAAACTTTAGCTATTTTGTCCGGTGGGGGAGATACACCTGCAATTAATTCTAGTATAGAATCTATTCGCAATAGGGCTTCTATGTTGGGATATAAAGTATATGGAGTCAGACAAGGATGGAAAGGCTTGTTAGGCGACGGCGATATAATTGATTTAACCAACCAACCTTATGATGGATGGTATGGTGGTACAGCATTGCGGTCGAGTCGTACAAATCCATTTCCATCAAAGAAAAATCCTGAAAATCGCGTACCACAAATTTTAAAAAATTTAAAGAGATATAAAATTGATGTATTAGTTACTATAGGTGGTGACGATACCAATGGAGCTGCAAAACGATTATACGAAACTGAAGGAATTCCTGTAATTGGCTTTCCAAAAACGATTGACAACGATCTAAAAACAATGTCGATGCACAATTATAAAGGTTCAAATATTGAAGCTGTTTTGTGTCCTGGTTTTCCTTCGGCAGCAAAAGCAATTGCAGAATTTACAGGAAAATTAAAAACAACTGCAGAATCGCATTCACGTATTATGATTTTAGAAGTAATGGGGCGTGATGCAGGATGGCTTACTGGTTCTGCTTTGTTTGGTGGTGCTGAATTAGCTTTAATTCCTGAATTTGAAATGACCAAAGAACGCAAAGAGTTTTTCTTTGAAATAGTGAAAGAAACCTATTTGCGATCTCCCAAAAAAATGCTTATAATTCCTGTTTCTGAAGGTGTTAGATGGTATGATGAAAAATCAGGGAAACTGGATGTTGTATATGCAAGTTCTGAATTGGATGAATATGGTCATCCAAGGTTTGGTGGCATTAGTGGCGTTATTGCTTCTGATATATCTAAAAAATTAGGTATTGAAGCAAGAGCACAAATTACAGGATATTATGCACGTAGTGGAAAATGCAGCCAGTACGATCGCCGTCTTACAACAACTTTGGCTGATAAAGTAGTAGATTTGCTATTAAGAGAGGAATATGGTCAAATGCCAACTATTACAAAAATAATTCCTTATCAAGAATTAGAAGAATTTAATACTTCTTCCATTGATATGGGGGCTATAGGAAATAAACCACTTTCAAAACCTTATTATGATATCAATAAGTTTCAGTTTACGGATGCCTATACTAATTTTCTTGGTAATATATTAGAACATAAGCATTATCAAGATTTTGATTACGATTTTCCTATTGTAGTTCCCGATAAAGATTAATTTAATCT
>CAZUCB010000028.1:21143-23574 GCA_964618755.1 uncultured Bacteroides sp.
TTACAGCTTTTGTAATAAGTTTTTTATCAGTAAAGCCTATTGTAGAAATGTCACATGCAAAAGGCTTGGCAGCTTTGCCTAATGACAGAGCTTCGCACAATAAACCTACAGCTACATTAGGTGGTATTGCAATTTTTGCAGGTTTTATATTTGCTTCCTTGCTATTTCCACCTTTTGGTTCATTAATGGAAATGAGATATATTGTAGCAGGGGTGTTGTTAATGTTTTTCATTGGTATGAAAGATGATATTTTTGTTATTGCACCTTTAAATAAATTAGTAGCGCAAATTGTGGCGGCGATAATAATTGTTGATTTTGCGAATATTAGATTAACAAGTTTACATGGATTTTTAGGTATAACTGATCTTAATTATCATTGTAGCCTTTATCTAACAATTTTTGTAGTAATAGTTATCATCAATGCATTTAATTTAATTGATGGCATTGATGGTTTAGCTGCGGCTATTGGTATTGTTTGTTCCGTTACTTTTGGAATATGGTTTTATCTTTCTGGTCAGTTTGAATTTGCATTTTTAACTGCAGCCCTAGCTGGTTCTTTAGTCGGGTTTTTGTGGTTTAATCTTTTTGGCAAAAAGAATAAAATATTTATGGGTGATACAGGTTCATTGGTATTAGGTTTTTTAATAGCCGTATTTGCCATTCAGTTTAATCAAAGCAATTTACAGATATATGGATATTATCATATTAATGCTTCACCAGCTGTTTCTTTTGCAATCTTAATAATTCCTTTGTATGATACAATAAGAGTTTTTATTATTCGGATAAGTCGCAAGCAATCTCCTTTTAAAGCTGATAAAACACATGTTCATCACAAATTATTGCAGTTGGGATTTTCACATGCAAAATCCACGACAATACTGGTCTTAGCCAATATTCTTTTTATTCTTTTAGCTTTTTCATTACAAAAATTAGGAATTATTCTTTTAATGTTGATTACTTTAACATTGAGTACCTTGTTATCAGCTATTCCATTTCTTATTCTTCGGAAAAGGTATAATAAAATGTCTGTTTTAGAGAAAGAAAATTCAAAAAATTCTGCATTGTAAATACCAATCATATTTGATGCTAAAAAAAACTTTATTTATATTTTTTTTATTTCTGGCTTTAAGTATTCAAGCTCAACAGCTGAATTTTCCTTTAGCCAATCCGTTCTTCTATCAAATAGAGGAGAAATTATATACTCCTGATAATTACTTTCATACTGCCGTAAAGCCATGGTTAACATCTGATATAGATAAACTGATAAATACCGACTCGCTACAAAATGAATATGTAATTAAAAGAAATTTTGGCAGAAAACTTCCCAACTTCTTTTGGGATAAAATATTTAATGAACATCTTATTTCAATTAATAAAGATGGTTTTGTTGCCAATATTGATCCTGTTTTTAATTTTGAATTGGGAAAAGATTTGAATGGAAACAATAAGACAAAATATGTAAATACCAGAGGATTTTTAGTTGAAGGTAGCATCGGAAAAGATTTTTCATTTTCAACTACTTTTTATGAGAATCAGGCTTCTTTTGTAAATTATCTTAGCAACAGTATTGCAAATACAAGAGTTGTTCCCGGACAAGGAATGGCGAGAAATTTTGGCAAAAGTGGCTATGATTATGCTTGGGCAAGTGGATATATTTCTTACACTCCTTCAAAATATTTTAATATTCAGTTTGGGCATGGTAAAAATTTTATTGGTGATGGATATCGTTCTCTTTTATTGTCAGACAATGCATTTAACTACCCTTATTTAAAAATTACTACCAATGTATGGCGACTTAAATATACAAATTTGTATGCTGAATTTCAGGATTTACAAACGCCACATTCTAATGATTTAGGATTTAGAAAAAAATATGGAACATTTCATTATTTAAGTTATGCTGTAAACAAAAGACTAAATATTGGCTTATTTGAATCAATTATATGGCAGGCTCAGGATAGTAGTGGGTTTAGAGGATTTGACATTAACTATTTGAATCCTGTTATTTTCTTTCGCCCTGTTGAGTTTTCGCTTGGCTCTCCCGATAATGCCTTGCTGGGTATAAATGTATCTTATAAATTAGCTGATCGATATGTAATTTACGGTCAATTAATGTTAGATGAATTCAAATTACATGAAGTTCTTGCGGGAAATGGTTGGTGGGGCAATAAACAAGCTTTTCAATTAGGTGCAAAAGCGTTTGATTTATTTAATATTAGGTCGTTGTATGTGCAAACCGAATTTAATTTTGTGCGACCTTATACGTATTCTCATCGCGCTTCAATACAGAATTATGGGCATTATAATCAAGCATTGGCACATCCGGTTGGTGCTAATTTTTGGGAATCGGTTTCCATTATAAAATATAATTACAAAAGATTTTTTGCTGAATATAAGCTAAATTACATTGTATATGGAACTGATAGTACAG
>CAZUCB010000029.1:0-2227 GCA_964618755.1 uncultured Bacteroides sp.
GTGTTTACAAAGGTTTTGAAGATTTGTTAAAATTAGGTATTATTGATAAAATGCCTGTTATAGTGGCTGTTCAGTCGGAAGGAAGCCGCAACCTGATTGAAAACATCAATACCAGTCACTGGAAAACCATTCCATCTACCACCATTGCCGATTCCATTTCGGTAGACATTCCCCGCAATTTTTACATGGCAAAAGATTATTTGCTGAAATACCATGGTGAATGGATTACGGTAAGCGATGATGAAATTATGCAGGCTTCGGCCATCTTAAGCAGGAATACAGGCATTTTCTCAGAGCCGGCTGCCACCGCTGCTTTTGCAGGTATGCTGAAGTATAAAAACAATCACAAATTGGGAAAAGCCTCAAAGAATGTGGTATTGCTTACAGGTTCAGGCTTAAAAGATTTGAAATCAGTAGCAGCTTTGGTTCACATTCCAACTGCCATACCTGCGAACATGGAAGCTGTTTGTAGGTTGATGAGTGGGATATGATATAGGATTATTATCATTAAACTTTATTCGGATATCTGAACTTCTACCTTGCACAAAAACGTCTGTGATGCAGGAAAAATCCACTATTGCATATATCTTGTAAAATGCGGCCCATATTCTTGGTTGCATTTTTTAAGCTTTAATTATGTTGAACTGTTAGCAGTACTTTGTCTATTCTTGCACCATCCATATCAAAAATTTCAATTTTAAAATTTCGCCATAGGAGTATGTCTCCTGTTGCAGGTATTCTTCTAAGTTGATGAAGAATCAGTCCGCTAATGGTGTTAAATGGATAGTCCTCTATCAAGTCGGCTAAGTCGAATTTTTCTAAAAATTCGGTCAAAGGATATTGCCCGTCAATAATCCAACTACCGTCTGCACGCTGAAAAAAAGAAAATTCACTTTCATAGAATTCAGAAACATCTCCGACTAATGCTTCCAATAAGTCGTTCATTGTTACTATGCCCTGCATTTGGCCATACTCATCCACAACAATTGCCTGATGCGTTTTACTTGTCTTGAATAGTTTTAATGCTTCATAAGCCGATAAGTTTTCTGAAACATATTGGGGTTGATTGGAATGGTCAGAAATCTTAAACTCAGAATCATTGATGTGTCTGAAAAGCTCTTTCAACTGAATAATTCCTACTACATCCATTTCGCCGTTTACTACAGGATACACTGAGTGCATTTCCCTGTTTACTATTTTTCGGATTGCTACAGTGTCAAAATCAGCTTTTAAAAGAACCGTGTCGTTGCGATGTGTCATTAAAGATGAAACTTTCCTGTCGCCCAAACTAAAAACCCGCTCCACAATAGCTTGTTCAATTTCCTGAATAGCTCCACCTTCTTTTCCCTCCTGAATAATGGCTTTTATTTCTTCTTCTGTTATTTTGCTTTCGGAAGTTGGTTTAATTCGAAAGAGTTTTATGATACTGTCGGAAGTAAACGTAAGAAGCCAAATAAATGGAGCAGCAATAATGGAAATCCAATACATTGGAAAAGACAAAATTTTTGAAATCTTTTCGGGCATAGTCAGACCAATACGTTTGGGGACAAGTTCACCTAATACCAGAGAAAAAAATGTTAGTGTTACTACAATAACTGATACAGCAATGGTCTCGCTATAAAACTTTAACCATTCATACTGATTTAGATAAGACACCAAATCATCTTCAATTTTTTCACCGCTGTAAATACCTGTTAAGATTCCAATAAGCGTAATGCCGATTTGCACAGTGGAAAGAAATTTTCCAGGGTTACGGGAAAGTTCAAGTGCCTTTTTTGCTGCTTTGTCACCCCTTTTTGCTGCGGTTTCTAAACGCGATTTTCGTGACGAAACCATTGCAATTTCAGACATTGCAAAGATGCCGTTGAGCAAAATCAGAAAAAGTATTATCAGTACTTCCATTCAATAAAAATATTAAAATATTTGTTTAGTTAGATTTACAAAGTCGTGCTATAGGATTTTGACTAACATTTTTTAAAAAAATTATCAATCAAATGATTAAATATTGTTCTTTATACTAAATTTAACAACACAAAAAAGCATCTAAGCATTAGCTTCAGAATTTAATGATTTAGCTAAATATTGGATTACTGGTAACGTATTAGCTTTTTATTCATCGATTCCATACAAAAGTAAATAAAAAACATAATCAATAGCAAAAAAACTCAAAAAACACTCAATTCAAGCCGCTTTTGATTCTATTTATAATAGAAATATACAATATTTT
>CAZUCB010000029.1:2327-15441 GCA_964618755.1 uncultured Bacteroides sp.
ACACTCAATTCAAGCCGCTTTTGATTCTATTTATAATAGAAATATACAATATTTTATTACCAAGTATATTATTTAGAGAGTGTAAAATAAAATTCGATGTGAATTTATATTTATAGAATATGTATTCCTAATAAATTCAAGGTAGTAGAAGTTAAAAACATCATCGCTTTGCCAATGGGCAAGAGGTTTAATTCGGTCTGGCTGTCAATAATTACGATGGCAAACAAAGCCAATGAACCATATTTGTATATATTTCGCTCTAAATCTTTGCTTATTTTTATTGATTTCAACAATAAATGTGAACCATCGAGGGGTGGAACTGGAATCATATTGAAAATAAATAAACCGAAATTAATATATATACAAGCCAATATCATCGACATCAAAATACCGTCAACTGAAATAAAAAGCATGGCGAGCTTCAGTAAAACTGCAAATAATATAGCCAATACAAAATTGGCAATAGGTCCGGCTATGGCAATCAGCATTTCATCGCGGCGGGGATTTTTCAGTTTCTCAGGGTTAAATGACACCGGTTTAGCCCAGCCAAAACCAGCAATAAGTATAAACACAAAACCTATCCAGTCGATATGTTTCAATGGGTTGATGGTAACTCTTCCATCTAAATATGCAGTATCATCACCCAACAAATGAGCTGCTTTTGCATGCATGTATTCGTGAAAAGTTAAGCCAATCAATATGGCAGGCAACACAGTGATAATACTTTCGAGGTTTAAGGATGACATAAGAGGTAATTTTTATATATTCGTCAAAAGTAAGATTAATTTAGATGATATGATGCAACTTCTTTTGGTTCTTATTCTTTAACAAACTTACCGCTTATCAGTTTTCCTTTATCGTTTATCAGTTGGTAGTAATACATGCCTTGCTGAAAACCTTGAATGTTGAGCGTAGTAATGGATGTAGTTAATTGCTTTTGCAATACAGCTTGACCGATGGCATTGAATATTGTTAGATTAAAATCCTGATAGCTATCGGTATTAAAAGTAATGGAGTTGTTGGCAGGATTGGGAAATACTTGTACATCATTCGTATTATATTCTTCTTTTACACTATTTACTATAGAATCGCAATTACTAACGATACCGGTGTTGTAATATCCAATTGATGTATCGCTATAACAGCGCAATTGGCTGTTTAATGGGTCTTGATTGGTATTTTGCGGGAAAAGAAAAAAATCACTACCCACTCCTTCTATCATTTTGCCACACATAAAATAAAGCGGATAAGGGTTAAATTGCATAATACAATGTGTAAACTGAACTTTTAAGGTTTTGCCATTTATTACTGTACTTCCGATAGAGTCAATGACATAAGCTGATGTTGTATCTATCGTATTCAAAAAGGATAGTTTATATCTTAAGGTATCTCCTGTATTCAAATTAAAATCATAGATTTTTACAAATTGCTGTTGATGCGAATCGAAGAGGTAAACTTTATTTGATGATGAATACACATAATTTGCATTATTAAAACCAAAGCTTTCAGCAGCTGTAGTTTTCCTGCACGGAATACCCATTATTACTGTATCTTTTAAAGATTGTAATTTTACCGGATAATATATATTTGACGTAAAACCTCCACTTGAATAATGCCATGTAGCACCTACGGGTGCAAATTCTTGTGAAAAGCAGCCAATACTATTGATCAATAGCATCAACAAAAGAAAATATCTATTTTTCATCTTTTATTAATTTTAACTTTTTACAAATATACACAAAGCAGTAACAAAAACAATTCTTACTGATAATATTTCTAATATCATACATTATTAGTCAACAAAAAAAAGCTGTTCGGAACCCCGAACAGCTTTTTAAAACTATTAAGTAAACGATTAATTACTTCACATATTTAAAATTCTTTCCTAAATAAATAGCTGCATCACCCAGATTTTCTTCAATTCTTAATAATTGATTGTACTTGGCAATGCGTTCGGAACGGCAGGCAGAACCTGTTTTAATTAAGCCTGTATTTAAAGCTACCGCTAAGTCGGCTATGGTAGTATCTTCGGTTTCACCCGAACGGTGACTCATCACAGCTGTATAAGAATTGCGATACGCCATATTCACCGCATTGATGGTTTCGGTTAAAGTTCCAATTTGGTTTACCTTTACAAGTATGGAATTGGCTACCCCTTTATCGATACCTTGCTGCAATCTTTTTACATTGGTCACAAACAAATCATCACCCACCAATTGAATTTTATGGGTCAATCTATCGGTCATCATTTTCCAACCAGTCCAGTCGTCTTCGGCCATACCGTCTTCGATAGAAATAATAGGATATTTATTTACCCAATTGTCCCAATAATCCACCATTTGAGCAGGCGTTAATTTATCACCAGTAGATTTGTGCAAATGATATACATTTTCTTCAGGAATAAAATACTCAGAAGATGCAGGATCCAACGCTATATAAATATCCTCCCCTGCTTTGTAACCGGCTTTTTCAATAGCCTGAAGAATAACGGTAACCGCTTCTTCATTTGATTTTAAATTTGGAGCAAAACCACCTTCATCGCCAACATTAGTTGAATAACCTTGTTTTTTCAATACATCTTTTAAATGATGAAAAACTTCGGTTCCCATGCGAATGGCATCACTGAATGTTGGAGCACCCACAGGCATAATCATAAATTCCTGAAAGTCGATGCAGTTATCGGCATGCGAACCTCCATTCAGTATGTTCATCATAGGAATCGGAAGCGTATTTGCATTCACGCCACCAATGTATCGGTATAAGTATTGTCCTGATTCCTGTGCAGCTGCATTGGCAACCGCTAAAGAAATACCTAAAATAGCATTGGCACCCAAATTGGCTTTATTAGGAGTTCCATCGAGTTCTATCATTTTCAGATCAATGGTATTTTGTTCAGAAACAAACATCCCTTTTAACTCCTCATTCAGGGTTTTATTAACATTCTGAACAGCTTTCAACACCCCTTTTCCTAAAAATAATTTTTTATCGCCATCACGCAACTCCACTGCTTCGTGAACTCCGGTAGAAGCTCCTGAAGGAACTGCAGCTCTGCCTATGATACCTTCGGTGGTCATTACTTCAACTTCAATGGTTGGGTTCCCTCTGGAATCCAGAATTTGTCTTGCAAAAATATTTAATATTGCACTCATGTTTTATGATTTTATAAATGAATTCTTTTTCAAAATTACTATAAAAATTATTCTTATGAATAAAAAAAAGGATAAAGTTTATATTACTTTATCCTTTTTTGATATTTTAAAAATAAGATTTAAACTTCTTTATTTTCTTCTTCGGTTACAGTTGTTTCTGGTTCTTCAGCTTCAACAATAGTTTCTTCAACTTTAACTTCTTCAACTTTTGGTTTTGCAACAGTCTTTGGTTGTGTTGCAGTAGTTTCTGTAGTTTTTTTAGCTCTTTTTCTACGTGTTGATTTTGAAGTAGCTTCTTCTTTAGCTTTTAATAGATTTTCGTTGTAATCTACCAATTCGATAATACACATATTAGCATTATCACCCAAACGATTACCAGTTTTAAGAATACGAGTATAACCACCTGGTCTGTCAGCAATTTTTACAGAAATATCTCTGAATAATTCAGTAACGGCTTCTTTACTTTGCAAATAGCTAAATACAGTTCTACGAGAGTGAGTAGAATCTTCTTTTGCTTTATTTAGCAATGGTTCTACGTAAACTCTCAGTGCTTTTGCTTTTGCAAGAGTAGTAGCAATTCTTTTGTGAAGAATTAGCGATGTTGCCATATTAGCTAACATGTGTACTCTATGAGAATGAGTTCTTCCTAATTTATTTATTTTTTTTCCGTGTCTCATTTCGATTAATCTTTATCTAATTTATATTTTGCTATATTCATTCCAAATTCCAGATTTTTACTTTTCACCAACTGTTCAAGTTCAGTTAAAGATTTCTTTCCAAAATTTCTGAATTTTAACAAATCGTTTCTGTTAAATGATACCAACTCACCTAAAGTGTCAACTTCAGCAGCTTTCAAACAATTGAGTGCACGAACAGAAAGATCCATATCCACTAATTTAGTTTTAAGCAATTGACGAATATGAAGTGTATTTTCGTCAAATTCTTCAGAGATTGCTTTTTCTTCGGTATCCAATGTAATTCTTTCGTCAGAGAAAAGCATAAAATGATGAATAAGTATTTTTGCAGCTTCTTTCAAAGCATCTTTTGGATGGATAGAACCATCAGTTTGGATTTCGAAAATTAATTTTTCGTAATCAGTTTTTTGTTCAACCCTATAATTATCAATCGTAAATTTTACATTCTTGATAGGAGTATGAATAGAGTCAATACAAATGGTACCAATGTTATCATTTGCATTTTTGTTTTCTTCAGCAGGAACGTAACCTCTACCTTTGTTAATTGTAAACTCTATGTTGAGTTTAACAGAGGTTTCCATGTTACATATCACTAATTCGGGATTTAAAACCTGAAAACCGTTCAAGAATTTGTTGATATCTCCAGCTTTAAAACAATCCTGACCAGAAATGTTTACTTGAATTCTTTCATTGTTTACATTTTCAATCTGGCGTTTAAAACGAATTTGTTTTAAATTAAGAATAATTTCTGTAACATCTTCAACAACGCCTTTAATGGAAGAAAACTCTTGCTCAACGCCTTCGATTTTTACAGTAGTAATTGCAAATCCTTCTAAAGAAGAAAGCAAAATACGACGCAATGCGTTTCCTACTGTAATACCGTAGCCGGGCTCTAAAGGACGAAATTCAAATACTCCTTGAAAATCATCTGCTTCTATCATTACAACCTTATCAGGTTTTTGAAAAGCTAATATTGCCATTTAGTTAATTTTTTCTGATTTTTATTAAATAAATTGTTGAAGACTAAAACAACAATTTTAAAAATTTTAATGCAAAAATTGTAATCAAACTTATTTAGAGTACAATTCGACGATAAGTTGTTCCTTGATATTTTCAGGAATTTCGTCTCTTTCAGGATAGTTAAGGAATTTACCTGTTAAAGTATTTACATCCCATTCTAACCATGAGTTATTATTCACTCTTGAAGCAACAGAATTAGTAATTGATTCCATTGATTTTGATTTTTCTCTAACTGCAATAATCTGACCTGATTTTAAAGTATAAGAAGGAATATTTACAACTTTTCCATTAACAGTAATGTGACGATGAGAAACCAATTGACGAGCAGCACTTCTGGTAGGAGCTATTCCTAAACGATATACTACATTGTCTAATCTTGATTCAATTAGTTGCAATAAATTTTCACCTGTAATTCCTTTTTTATGAGCAGCTTTATGAAAAACGTTTCTAAATTGTTTTTCTAAAATACCATAAGTGTATTTAGCTTTTTGTTTTTCTTGTAATTGAAGACCATATTCTGATTGTTTTGATCTTCTTTTTGTAGCTCCATGTTGTCCGGGAGGGTAATTCTTTTTCTCAAAAGAACGATCTGGTCCGAAAATTGGATCTTTAAATCTTCTTGCTATTTTGGTTTTTGGCCCTATATATCTTGCCATAATCTTTATATTGTTATAATGATTCTAAAAAATGTTCTTAAAAATCTCGCTCCTAATTAAACTCTTCTTCTTTTAGGAGGTCTGCAACCATTGTGAGGTAAAGGAGTAGTGTCCTGTATCTCCATCACTTCAATACCTGCTCCGTGTATGGTTCTGATAGCAGATTCTCTACCTGCGCCAGGTCCTTTAACATAAGCTTTAACTTTACGTAATCCTAAGTCAAAAGCAACTTTTGAACAATCAGTTGCAGCCATTTGAGCTGCATAAGGAGTGTTCTTTTTAGAACCTTTAAAACCCATTTTCCCGGCAGACGCCCAAGAAATAACTTGTCCAGCATTATTTGTTAATGAAATAATGATGTTGTTAAAAGAAGCATTGATGAATGCTTTACCCAACGGTTCTACTTTTACAACTCTTTTTTTTGTAACTTTAGCAGTTTTTGCCATATTTACTATTATTTAAACTTCTAATTTATTATTCAATAAAAACTAATTATTAACCTTTAGGTGCTTTTTTCTTGTTAGCAACAGTTTTCTTTCTACCTTTTCTGGTTCTTGCATTATTTTTAGTGCTTTGACCTCTTGAAGGTAAACCGATACGGTGTCTGATTCCTCTGTAACATCCAATGTCCATAAGACGTTTGATATTAAGTTGTACTTCTGAACGAAGTGCACCTTCTACTTTGAATGAATCGTTGATGATTGTACGGATAGCGTTTTGCTCATCATCATTCCAATCGTTAACTTTTTTGTTAACATCTATACCGGCTTCTTTTAAAATCTTTTGAGCAGTAGATCTGCCTATGCCAAAAACATAAGTTAAACCTATTTCTCCTCTTTTATTTTTCGGTAAATCTATTCCTGCAATTCTTGCCATAAAATGATTTGTATTTTACAGATTAATTATTTTGTTTATCCTTGTCTTTGTTTATACTTCGGATTCTTTTTATTGATAACATAAATTACTCCTTTTCTGCGAACAATTTTGCAGTCAGGAGTCCTTTTTTTAACAGATGTTCTAACTTTCATTATTATTGATTTTTATATTATTTATACCTGAATGTTATTCTTCCTTTTGATAAGTCATAAGGAGACATTTCTAACTGTACCTTATCACCTGGTAATATTTTGATATAATGCATTCGCATTTTACCTGAGATATGAGCTGTAATAACATGTCCATTTTCCAATTCAACACGAAACATAGCATTTCCTAACGATTCTGTAACCGTTCCGTCTAATTGAATTGATGTTTGTTTTGCCATTTAGCTATTATTTATTTAAAGTTGATAGTACATTTTCAATTTCCTCAAAACTTGATAATATTTCAGCTGTTCCTTTTCTTATTACCACATTATGTTCATAATGAGCAGAAGGTAAACGATCAGCTGTTCTTATGGTCCACCCGTCGCGTTCTTGTATAACATTTCGTATGCCTAAATTTATCATGGGTTCTATTGCAATAACTAACCCTGATTGCAGTTTCATACCTGTACCTTGCTTTCCGTAATTAGGAATTTCAGGTTTTTCATGAAGCTTTCTTCCTAGCCCGTGTCCTACAAGATCTCTCACAACAGAGTATCCTAAACTTTCAACATAACTTTGTATTTCATACCCAATATCACCTATTCTTTTGCCTTCAATGGCTACTTTAATACCTCTGTATAGAGATTCTTTAGTAGCTTCCATTAATTTTAATTTTTCTTCACTTACATTTCCAACTGCAAAAGTATAAGCTGAATCGCCATAAAATCCATTTTTTAGAGTACCACAATCTAATGAAACAATATCACCATCTTCTAATATTCTTTTGCTTGGTATTCCATGAACCACTTCATCATTTATTGATATACACAAAGTATGTTTAAACCCATTGTAACCTTTAAATCCCGGAACTGCATCATGACTTCTGATAAAGTCTTCAGCTATTTTATCCAGAAACAAAGTTTCAACACCTGGTTTAATATGTTTAGCAATCTCTGCTAAGGTTTTCCCAACAAGTAAAGAACTTTCTCTTAATAATTCTATTTCTTCTTCTGACTTATAATGAATCATTCAACCTAATTTATTCAGAATTATGCAGTCATGCCTGTTGCAGTTCTACCTTTAATTCTGCCTGATTTTGTTAATCCATCATAGTGACGCATTAATAAATGACTTTCAATTTGTTGAAGTGTATCCAAAACAACACCAACTAAGATGAGTAAAGATGTTCCTCCATAAAACTGAGCAAATTGAGAATTAACACCAAATAATCTAACTATTGCAGGCATTATAGCTACAAAAGCTAAAAATAATGAACCTGGTAAAGTTATTCTTGACATTACTTCATCTAAAAATTCAGCAGTTTTTTTACCTGGTTTTATACCTGGAATAAATCCTCCATTTTTTTTCATATCCTCAGCCATTTGGTTTGGATTGATAGTAACAGCTGTATAAAAATATGTAAATGCAACGATCATTAATCCAAATACTAAATTATACCAAAATCCATTAAAATCAGAAAATATTGACACAAAACCTGATAATGATTCTGATGCAGCAAATCCTGCTAATGTAATAGGTATAAACATGATTGCTTGAGCAAAAATAATTGGCATTACACCTGCAGCATTTACTTTTAAAGGAATGTATTGACGTACACCACCATATTGTTTATTTCCAACAATTCTTTTAGCATACTGAACAGGGATTTTTCGAGTTCCTTGCACCAATAATATAGTAATTAAAATTACAAGAACCAGAACAACTAACTCAACTAAGAATATAACTAATCCACCGCCTTGTTCTTCCATTCTTGAAATAAATTCACCAAATAAAGCAAAAGGTAATCTTGCGATAATCCCAACCATAATTAACATTGAAATACCATTACCAATACCTTTATCTGTAATTTTTTCACCCATCCACATAACAAACAATGTACCTGCAACTAAAGTGATTACAGAAGCAACATAGAAAAACATAGTTGGAGGAGTTCCATTAAAAGGATAAATTGCAGTAGGCATATTACCTAATTGATGAACTAAGTTTGCAATATAACCAGGCGCTTGAAATGCAGTTATTACTACAGTTAAGTAACGTGTTATTTGATTAATTTTTTTACGTCCGCTTTCACCTTCTTTTTGTAGTTTCTGAAAATATGGAATAGCCATACCCAACAATTGAATTACAATAGAAGCAGAGATATAGGGCATAATACCAAGAGCAAAAACAGAAGCATTAGAAAATGCTCCACCTGAGAACATATTCAATAAGCCTAAAATTCCATCACTTGTTTGAGCTTGTAATGCACCTAATTGGTTTGGATCAACACCAGGTAATACAACATAAGAACCAAAACGATATATCAAAACAATACCAATTGTATATAATATTCGCTTGCGAAGCTCTTCAATTTTGTAAATATTCTTTATTGTCTGTATAAATCTTTTCATTTAATGTAAGTTATATAGTTGTTGCTACACCACCATTTGCTTCAATTGCTTTTATAGCAGTAGCTGTAAAAGCATGAGCAGTAACTTCTAATTTGGCTTTCAATTCACCTCTTCCTAAAATTTTAACTAAGTCATTTTTAGATATAAGACCATTTTCTTTTAAAATGTCTAAATCTATAACTTGTAAATTTTTAGTTTCAGCTAATCTTTGTAAAGTATCAATGTTAATACCATTGTATTCTTTACGATTAATATTTTTGAAACCAAATTTTGGTACTCTTCTGTAAATAGGCATTTGACCACCTTCAAAACCAATTTTTCTAGAATAACCAGATCTTGATTGAGCACCTTTGTTACCTCTTGTAGAAGTACCACCTTTACCTGATCCTTGACCTCTTCCTATTCTTTTGCATGATTTTACTGAACCTCTTGCCGGTTTAAGATTACTTAAATCCATAATATCTTAATAGTTAACGTTTATTACTAAATTTCTTCTACGCTCAACAAATGTTTAACTTTATTGATCATTCCTTCAACTTGCGGTGTCATTTCTTTTTCAACCACTTGATGCATTTTTTTAATTCCTAATGCAACTAAAGTACGTTTCTGACGTGCTGGTTTATCAATACCGCTTTTGATTTGTTTTATTTTAACTTTTTTCATTTGTACTTATCTTTTTGGTATTTGTTAACCGTTAAAAACTTTATCTAAATCAATACCTCGCATTTTTGCAATCATATATGGATCTTTAAGCTGAACCAATGCATCAATAGTAGCTTTAACTACACTGTGAGGATTTGACGAACCTTTAGATTTAGCAAGTACATCTTTAACCCCAACACTTTCTAATACAGCACGCATAGCACCACCAGCGATAACACCAGTACCAGGAGCTGCTGGTTTAAGAAAAACTTTTGCTCCGCTATATTTACCGAGTTGTTCGTGAGGTAAAGTTCCTTTAAGAATTGCAACTTTTACTAAATTTTTCTTAGCATCATCAACACCTTTTGCGATAGCTGCTGTTACCTCTTTAGCTTTACCTAAACCATAACCAACAACTCCATTTTCATTTCCAACAACAACAATTGCTGAAAAACTAAAGGTTCTACCACCCTTTGTAACTTTAGTTACTCTATTTATACTAACTAATCTATCTTTAAATTCGACTTCGCTAGTTTTTACTCTTTTTACGTTTATATCTGCCATAATAATTTAGAATTTTAAACCGCCTTCTCTAGCAGCTTCTGCTAAAGATTTCACTCTACCGTGATATAAATAACCATTTCTATCGAAAACAACAGTGTTAATGCCTGCTTCTAAGGCTCTTTTAGCTATTGTTTGCCCAATTAATTTAGATTTCTCAATTTTTGTAACTTTTGCGTCAGCAAATGATTTCTCCATTGTTGATGCTGTGGTAAGTGTTGTACCATTAGAATCATCAATAATTTGGGCATAGATTTCTTTATTACTTCTAAAAACAGACAATCTTGGTTTTTCTGAAGTACCAAGAATCACTTTTCTGATTCTTTTTTTGATACGAAATCTTCTGAATTCTTTTCTATTCTTTAGTGCCATCCTTTTAGGATTTTATTTTTGTTAATTTTTATTTACTTGATGCTGCTTTACCGGCTTTCTTTCTAACAACTTCACCCATAAATCTAATACCTTTTCCTTTGTATGGTTCAGGTTTTCTTAAAGAACGAATCTTTGTAGAAACTTGACCTAACAATTGTTTATCATGAGACTTAAGGATAATAGTTGGATTCTTTCCTCTTTCTGCTGTGGTTTCAACTTTTACTTCAATAGGAAGTTCCATAAAAATATTATGAGAATATCCTAATGCAAGTTCTAAAACACGACCTTCAGCTGATGCTTTATAACCAACTCCAATGATTTCTTGAACGGTTGTGAAACCTTCGGAAACACCTTTAACCATATTAAAAACAAGAGATCTATATAATCCATGTAAAGCTCTGTGTCTGTTTTGATCAGTTGGTCTTTCGATAGTAATTTGAGCACCTTCAACATTAACATTTACCGTAATTGCTGGGTCAACGTTTTGTTCTAATGTTCCTAAAGGTCCTTTAACAGTTACAAGATTCTTATCAGAAACAGTTATTGTAACTCCTTTTGGCAATTGAATTGGTAATTTCCCTATTCTTGACATTTTTTTTCTCCTCTTTTAGCTTATGTAACATAAAACTTCACCACCAATATTCTTGGTTTTGGCTTCTTTATCTGTCATCACACCATGTGATGTTGAAAGTATTGCTATACCTAAACCATTCATTACTCTTGGTAATTTTTCAGCACCAACATACTTTCTTAAACCAGGACTACTAACACGTTGTAAATTGTTAATAGCTGAAACTTTGGTTACAGGATGAAATTTCAATGCTATTTTAATGATTTGTGGTAAAGTTTCTTCTTCAAATTTATAATTCAAAATATAACCTTTATCGAATAAGATTTTAGTCATCTCTTTCTTTAGTTTTGAAGAAGGAATTTCAACAACCCTGTGTTTTGCCATCACGGCATTTCTGATTCTTGTTAAGTAATCTGCGATAGGATCAGTGACCATTTTATAATGTATTAAATTATTATTTTTAAAATTAATTTACCAACTTGCTTTTGTAATGCCTGGTATTAAACCTGCTAGAGCCATTTCTCTAAAATTTATACGAGAAATACCAAATTGACGCATATAGCCTTTAGGTCTGCCAGTTAATTTACATCTATTATGTAATCTTACAGGTGAAGCATTTTTAGGTAATTTTTGTAAGCCTATATAATCTCCAGCTTCTATTAAAGCAGCTCTTTTAGTAGCATATTTGGCAACTAATTTCTGTCTTTTTATTTCTCTTGCTTTGACTGATTCTTTTGCCATCTTATTGTTGTTTATTTTGGTTTTTAAAAGGTAATCCAAATTGTTTCAATAAAGCTAAAGCTTCTTTATCATTGGTAGCAGTAGTAACAAAAGTTATATCCATACCACTAATTTTGCTTAGTTTATCAATATTGATTTCAGGAAAAATAATTTGTTCAGTGATTCCAAAGGTATAATTACCTCTACCATCAAAGCCTTTATCATTGATACCCCTGAAGTCTCTAACACGTGGGATAGAAACAGAAACAAGTCTATCTAAAAATTCGTACATTTTTTCTCCTCTTAACGTAACTCTTACACCTACTGGCATACCTTTACGCAATTTAAAATTTGAAATATCTTTACGAGATTTTGTTGGAACAGCTTTTTGACCAGCTATCATTGACATTTCATCAACTCCATTATCAATTTGCTTTTTATCAGCAATTGCAGAACCAATTCCTTGGTTTAAGGCTATTTTAACAAGCCTTGGAACCTGCATCGAAGATTTGTACTCAAATTCTTTAATAAGAGCAGGTACGATTTCTTCGCTATATTTTGTTTTTAATCTTGGTATATAACTCATTATTTGATTACCTCCCCTGATTTTATTGAATAACGAACTAATTTTTCTGTTTTAGTGTCCATTTTTCTGCCTATTCTTGTTGCATTGCCTTTAGCATCTACAATCATTAAGTTAGAAATATGAACTGGCGCTTCTTGTTTAACAATACCACCTTGAGTGTTTTTAGCATTTGGTTTGGTATGTTTGCTTACTAAGCTAATTCCTTCAACGATAGCAGTAGAATCTTTAATATTTACCACAAGAACTTTACCCTGCATTCCTCTAGAATTACCAGCTAGTACCTTCACGGTATCACCCTTTTTTATATGTAATTTAGCGTTCATATACTTTTTTTTTAACGTTAAAGCACTTCAGGTGCTAATGAAACGATTTTCATAAACTGTTTTTCTCTTAACTCTCTGGCAACTGGTCCAAAAATACGTGTACCTCTTAACTCTTCGGTAGCAGTTAGAAGAACTATAGCATTATCGTCAAATCTGATATATGAACCATCACTTCTTCTAATTTCTTTTTTAGTTCTCACTACTACAGCTTTTGAAACTGTTCCTTTTTTAACGTTGCCTGAAGGTAAAGCGTCTTTTATAGTAACAATAATTTTGTCCCCTACAGACGCATATCTTTTCCTAGTACCTCCCAGTACTCTGATACACAGGGCGCTTTTAGCCCCACTGTTATCAGCAACAATCACTCTAGATTCTTGTTGTAT